>JACQLT010000003.1 GCA_016203945.1 Parcubacteria group bacterium
GCGAACCAACCTCTGGTGTACCAGTTGTTCCGCAAGGAGATTAGCTGGGTAGCTTAGTTGTGACAGGATAAGCGCTGAAAGCATCTTAGCGCGAAGCCCCCTCCTAGATGAGGATTCATTGATCCCTTCGTGACCAGGAGGTTGATAGGCTTCAGGTGGAAGCCCCGAGAGGGGTGGAGCCGAGAAGTACTTATGATCAACATATGCAATGTTTTGGCTGGCAATTCATGTCTGCTTCCGTTTGAAAAAGATTGTAGACAGTGTAAGGGGGCTATACTGGGAGTGCTCCACCTGTTCCCATTCCGAACACAGAAGTGAAATCTCCCGAGGCTGATGATAGTGCAACAGCGCGAAAGTAGGTAGCTCCCCTACAGTGTCTAGAATCTGATAGTTCGAGTATACTGGAATCATGAGGATGTTTGGCACAAAACAGATTGCTGCAGGGGCAATTTTTGTTTTACTCGTCATTCTTCTCAATATGGCGGCTCCTCGTGTGAGGTCTGCTGTGTTTGCGTTTACATTTCCTTTGCAGAGAGCGTTGTGGGAACAGGGCTCTGAAGTCAGTAGATTCTTATATGGAATGTTCGGGTCAAAGGAGCTGGCACAAGAGAACAAAGAACTGAAGGCGCGCGTGGCGTCTCTTCTCCACGACGCATACGATCTTGGGCGCATCCGTCTTGAGAATGAAGAGCTGCAAAAGGCATTCTCATCTCGTCAGGAACAATCTCCTCGACTTCTTCCCGTCGTGCCGGTGGGGAAAGAGCTTTCACGGGATGTCTTGTTCCTTGACCAGGGGGAGGCGGCAGGTATTGCTCTCGGCATGGTCGTGGTGTCAGCTAACCAGGAAGCGGTGGGCGTCATTGCAGAAACTGCCTCTCATAGTTCTAAGGTCCGTTTGATCTCCGACAAAGATTTTGCAACGGACGTGTCTCTTCCGGACAGGGAGATTACCGCAGTCCTCAAGGGGCAGGGGAATTTTCGTCTCCTGCTTGATCTCGTGCCGCGCGACAAGCATCTGGAGCCAGGAGACCCGATATTTACTTCAAGTTTGGGTAATGTATTCCCCCCGAATCTTTTAATAGGAAGGGTTGAAACGAAAGAGCGCGGGAACGAAGAATCTTTTCAAAGGGCGAACGTCACGCCTCTGTTTGATGTGTCAAAGGCATCCATACTATTCGTTATCCTCGCTCTTCCATGATGCGGTTGTTTCTATTCTTCTTGATGGTAGGAACGGTGTTCCTGCAGGTGAGCTTTTTCCCGTCTTTTCCATCCCTCAGAAGCCTTCCCCCGCTTCTTCCATTCATGGTGCTGGTGTTCCTGCTGCATGAGAAGCGCTTTTTTGCTGCGTTCGCGCCAGCCGTTTTCGCGGGATTCATCGCAGATGCGTTTTCCCCTCATTTCTTCGGATTTTGGATGATCGTTGCGGTAACTCTTGTCATTCTCGGCCATTGGTTTCTTGTTTCATATGGAAGACTTCCCATTTTTACAAAAAGGTAAAGGAAGAAAGGTCAAGCGGGGATCTGACATAGAGCCTCAAGAGATCCTTCTAGATCAGCTTACCAGAGTTCGGCAAGAGCAAGGGGACCTTGTGCCAGGCACCCTTGAAGTCCCACTTTCCAATGTTATTTTCCGCGCGTTTCTATTCGGATTTATATTCGTATTGTTCATTTTTGGCGGAAAAACTCTGCAGCTGCAGCTTCTTTCAGGGCATGATCTTGAAATGAGGGCTCAGAGGAACGCGGTCAAGACCATTCCGCAATTGGCTGACCGCGGTATAATCTACGATCGGAATATGCAACCCTTAGTGCTAAACATTTCTACGTTTGAGTATGTATGCGACAAACGCGAATTGCCTCAGGGGTTGCCTGAGCGCTCGCGCGTTCTAAAAAATATCGCTTCTGCGATTTCCATCTCTCTATCCGAGATTCAGAAGCGTTTTGACGCAACCGGAGAGCCCGAGACCGTGCTCAAGACGCATCTTGTGCAAGAAGAGATCGTATTTCTTCAGACCAAAGAGGTGACGTCAGCTTGCAGGGTGGAAGAGAACAAAGTTCGTGAATATCCGTACGGATTTCTGCTCAGTCATGTGATCGGTTATACCGCAAAGGTTTCTTCGGAGGATTTGGAAGGGGACCGGGAATATTTCGTTGTTGAGCAGATCGGAAAAACCGGATTGGAAAAGACGTACGAAGAAATTCTTCGGGGAACTCCGGGAGTGATACGCATGGAGCGCGATTCTTCAGGAGAGATTATCCAAGAAAGGGAGCGTACGAAACCCCAAACAGGCTTCAGCTTGGCGCTGTGGCTTGATCTTGAGCTCCAGAAAAAACTGGAAGAAGGACTTTCCACGAGCCTTGCGAACACGAATACGAAGAAAGCAGCAGCCGTAATCCTCAATCCTCAGACCGGAGGAGTACTGGCGATGGCAAGTTATCCGAGTTTTGATCCGAACCTGTTTTCGCAAGGTATCTTGCAGAAGGAATGGGATGCCTTGAGGTTGGACCCGGCAAAGCCTCTGTTCAACAGGGCTATCGGAGGATTTGGCTATCCCACCGGGTCTGTCATCAAGCCCTTGGTGGCGCTCCAGGGACTGGAAAAAGGCGTCATTGATGAAGATACATCCATCTACGCTCCCCTGGAGATATGCGTATGGAATAGGTACGCGGGGCGAGATGAATGCTTCCGCGATTGGACGTTTCACGGCCAGAGCGACGTGAAACGGGCTATTGCAGAATCTGTGAACACCTTTTTCTACATCATCGGCGGGGGATATGAGGGCAGGCAGGGGCTGGGCCCAGAGAGCATAAAGGAGGTATTGGAGAAGTTCGGATGGAACCAGAAGACCGGCATCGACCTGTTTGGGGAAGGACAAGGGGTTCTGCCCGATATTACCCAGCAGTGGCGGCTTGGAGACACGTATCATCTTTCCATTGGACAAGGGGTTTTTTCAATAACTCCGCTGCAGGTGGCCTCGGCATTTGGAGCTATCGCAAACGGAGGGCAGCTTTTGCAGCCCCAGATGGTTCATCAGGTTCTTGATAGTCATAAGAATGTCGTTGAAGAATTTTCTCCTCATGTCCTGAAGAGCAATCTTGCAGATCCCGAAAACCTGAATGTTGTGCGAGAAGGGATGCGTCAGACGGTGACCACAGGTTCTGCAACGGGGTTTTTGGACGCGCTGCCGGTTGCGGCTGCCGCCAAAACGGGGACCGCGCAAACCGGCAGAAAAACCTTGGGAGGCAAGGACTACCTCTATAGCTGGATCGTGACGTTCGCTCCTTTTGACCACCCCGACTTTCTTATGGTGGTGGCCGTGGAAGACGTAGCCGAGGGCAACGCCGCATCTCTCCCTGTTGCGAGAGACGTTATGCAATGGTATTTTAGTAATAAATAAAAATAATATAACCATGTCGAACACAAACTATCTTACAAAAGAAGGACTAGAAAAGCTTCGTACGGAGTTGGATCATCTTAAGAAAGTAAAGCGTAAAGAGTTGGCCGAGCGCCTACGGACAGCGGCCTCTTTTGGCGACCTGTCGGAAAATTTTGACTATGCCAATGCCAGAGAAGAGCAGGAATTTGTAGAACGCCGTATCCGCGAACTGGAAAATCTTCTTATGCATTCTGCGGTAGTTGTTTCAAAAGATAAATCGGGAAAGATTCAGATTGGGTCTGAAGTGGTGCTTGAGGGCCAGGGGACACCCATGCGCTTTGTCATCGCGGGAGCCAGAGAAGCAGATCCCCTACAAGGCAAGATTTCTTTGGATTCGCCCTTTGGCTCAGCCCTGCTCGGCAAGAAAGCAGGAGACAATGTTGAAATCGAAACTCCCGTCGGCAAATCTAAATATAAAATCTCCCAAGTCCTCTAAGTAGATTTGACATATCTGAATGTATGTCGAGGCTTAGGCCCCGACTTTTCTTTTGACCAAAAGGGGAAATTTCTCTACAATGGACAAACGATATGGCAGGCATTGAAGACTTGAGATCGGCACGACTGCAGAAGCTAGAACGCCTTCAAAAGGCGGGGTTTCCTGCGTATCCAGGAACTCTCAAGCGTACCCACAAGGTACGTGAGGTTGTGGAAGGGTTTGACGAGCTTGCCGTTTCTCTCAAAGAGGTGATAATCACAGGAAGAATAAGAACCTTGCGGGAGCATGGAGGATCCGTCTTTTTTCATGTTGAGGACGAGACAGGGTCCGTGCAGGCATACTGCAAAAAGGATCGTCTAGGAGAAGTCGCATTCCAGCTTTTTCTGAACGTGTTTGAGGTGGGGGATATCGTCCAGCTCCGCGGCACGCTGTTTGCAACCAAGAAAGGGGAAAAGACGCTGGAAGTTGCAGATTACAAAATGCTGAGCAAGTCCCTGTTGCCCTTGCCTGAAAAGTGGCACGGAATTCAGGATATTGAAGAGCGCTACCGGAAGCGCTACCTGGACCTTTTGTTCAACGGGGAGATAAAAAAGAAGTTCGAGATGCGCTCTGCAATAGTGGCCTCGCTGCGGAAGTTTCTGGAGAAAGAAGGGTTTATTGAGGTTGAAACCCCGATTTTGCAGCCTTTGTACGGGGGAGCTGAGGCAAGGCCGTTTACCACGCACCTGAACGCCTTTGACATGAAGATGTATCTGAGGATAGCTCCGGAGCTCTATCTGAAGCGTTTGCTGGTTGGAGGATTTGAGAAAGTGTATGAGATCGGACGAGTGTTCCGCAACGAGGGCGTGGACCGGCAGCATAATCCGGATTTCAGCATGCTGGAGTTCTACTGGGCGTACGCTGACTATAAAGATAATATGAAGCTGACCGAGCGCCTCATGGCGTTTGTGGTGAAAGAAATGTTCGGTAGCGCCAAGTTTACCTACGAAGGCAAACAGGTAGATTTGCAAGCTCCGTGGGCCAGGATTGAATATACGGACCTGTTGAAGAAATACGCGGACATTGATTACGACGCGGCAAGTAGGGATGCTTTGGCAAAGAAAGCAGAAGAGCTCGGCATCAAGGTGGACAAGGGGTCTCCCAAGTACCAGATCGCTGACGAAATCTACAAGAAAAAAGTCCGTCAGAATATCTGGAAACCTACATTTGTCATCCATCATCCGGCGGGCTCCATCCCTTTGGCAAAACCCTTGGATGATAATCCTGCCAAGCTGGGCACGTTTCAATTTATGGTTGCGGGGGGATGGGAATTGGTAAAGGCGTACACCGAGCTCAACGACCCCATTGCGCAGAGAAGGGTGTTCCAGGAACAGGAATCGTATTACAAAGAAGGCATGGAAGAGGCCCAGCGTTTGGACGAGGACTTCGTTGAGGCCTTGGAATATGGCATGCCTCCTGCAACCGGATTCGGCATGGGAATTGATCGGCTGGTTGCGTTGTTGACCAACTCCCACAGCCTGCGGGAAGTCATTTTGTTTCCCACAATGAAACCCAAAGGATAATAATATGTTGGATATTAGATTCATCAGAGAAAATCCAGAAATAGTAAAAGAGGCCTGCAGAAACAGGCAGGTTATGTGCGATGTGGATCGTATCCTTGTGTTAGATAAACAAAAACGTCAGATTCTCCAAGAAGTGGAGCAGTTCCGTTCTCAGCAGAACAAGATGGGAAAAGACCAGCAAGAACAGGCGCAGGGGATCAAGCGGCAGCTCAAAGCAAAAGAACCAGAACTGGAACGCATAGAGCAGGAGCTTGAGAAGCTCTTGTGGCAATTGCCGAACATTCCGTTATCAGGGGTTCCGGTCGGGAAGGATGAGAGCGACAATAAAGTGTTGCGCATATGGGGTAAGATCCCTTCATTCGGATTTAAGCCAAAAGACCATCTGGAACTCGGGGAGGCATCGGATATCATTGATGTGAAGCGAGCAGCAGAGATTTCAGGCACCAGGTTTGCCTACCTGAAAGGGCAAGCCGTACTTTTGGAGTTTGCCTTGGTCCGTATGGCAATGGAAGCTGCAATAAAAGAGGATTTTATTCCCGTCGTGCCGCCCGTGCTCGTCAAAGAGAGGGTCATGAAGAGCATGGGATATATTGATACCGCAGAGGATGTCGCTGAGCGCTATTTCCTGAAAGAAAAAGGATTGTTCTTAGTGGGGACCGCAGAACAGACGGTAGGCCCCATGCATCAAGGCGAGGTGTTCGAAGAGGCTGACCTACCCAAGCGATATGTTGCTTTCTCTTCTTGTTTTCGGGAAGAGGCGGGTTCTTACGGAAAAGACACCAAGGGCATCATGCGTTTGCACCAGTTTGATAAGGTTGAGCTCTTCAGCTTTGTGAAGCCCCAAGATTCCCAAAAAGAGCATCAATTCCTCTTAGCTTTAGAAGAAAAGCTCTGGCAGCAGCTGCAGATTCCGTATCGCGTTGTACAGTTGTGCACGGCAGACATCGCAAGGCCGTCGGCGGCAACCTATGACATTGAGGCCTGGATGCCGGGGCAAAACAGATATCGGGAGGTGAGCTCCGCATCCAATACGACCGATTTCCAGGCGCGGCGTCTTAATACCCGTGTTCGCAGTAAGGGAGACCTGCCTGCCGGCAAGGCAGGGAAACCCGAGTTCGTGCACATGCTTAACGCAACCGGATTTGCCATAGGCCGTACGCTCATTGCGATACTGGAGAACTATCAACAGAAAGACGGGTCTGTGAAGATTCCGAAGGTCCTGCAGAAATATGCTGGCATTTCCGTTATTCCACATGGAAGAAATACTCAAAGAGCAAAATTTTGAACTTGGAGGCATCCAGGTGCACTACAAGGAAGCGGGTCAGGGTGAGCCCCTTTTAATTTTGCATGGCTGGGGAGGGAGCTCGGAGTCCTGGGTGTTGCTGCAGCGGGCATTAAGCAAAGAAGGGTTTCGCGTCATTGCAATTGACTTACCCGGATTTGGAAAAACCAATCCGCCGGCTATGGCTTGGGGGGTACAAGAATACAGTAGCTTCGTGGAACAATTTGTTTCCGCCATCGGGTTGGACAAATTCTCCTTGCTTGGGCATTCTTTCGGAGGTCAGATCGCCATTACCTTTGCGGTACAAAACTCAGAGAAGATAAAGAAGCTCATTTTAGCTGCCCCTCCCGGAATTAGGAGACCTCCCGGTCTAAAAGAAAAGATGGTTGGATTAGCTTCAAAACTCGTGAATGTTTTGTTTTGGATTGTCCCTTCGCAAGAAGCGAGAGAAAATCTCAAGAAAGCGGGATATCGGCTGATAAAACGAAGAGATTATCTCAAAGCAGAAGGCGTGATGCGTCAGATCATGCAGCGGGTCATCAGGGAAGACCTGTTCTCTATCTTTTCGCAGATCCGCGTCCCCACGCTTATCATTTGGGGAGATGACGATAGGCAGGTTCCTGTACAAGACGCCTATACCCTACTGCGCGAAATCCCGCATTCCGCCGTTGAGATCATTCCCAAAGCAGGCCATGTTCCGCATCTAAAAACTCCGGAAAAGTTATCAGCGTTGGTAACAAAGTTTTTGAAGGCATGAGTTTTTTTGGTTTGTTATTGATCCTCAGTTTTTTACTCCTACCATTTCTATGGGTAATTCGGGAGGTTCGCGCCATAAATTTTTGGCTCTATCTTTGGCAACTTAAAGAGTATCATGCTGGTCGATTGATTGATCATTTTCGAACTTTTAAGGGCAGAAGTACCCTTTTCAATATATCAAATATCGTAAAAATCCTTCTTTTATTGTTATGGCTTTGGCTCATTCCAAGTTTTTCATTTGATGGACGACTTGCTTCCCAAGGTTATGACACCGTTGTAAATTCATTCACGATTTCAATTACCATTTTATATGCACTTGAAACACTTAAATACATACGAGACGGTATTCAAAAAAGAGTTCTTAAGCCAATCACGACCTTTAAAATAAATATTTTACGACCCCCCCTTCTTTTACTGGTGATATTTTCTGCATTCTACTTCTCCATTCTTTCATTGGATAGGTCAACTATGGGATCTTTCATTTCAAGTTTTTTGATTTTTGATTTGTTAACTCCAATCTTCGTTTCTGCCGTGGTGTTGGTGTTTCAGCCGTTTGCCGTTTTGGGAAGAAATAGGATTCTTGCTCAAGCTCGGGCAAAACGGGCGGGGATGCGGCATTTGAAGGTGGTTGGGATCACAGGCAGCTATGGCAAAACAACGACAAAAGAAATTTTAGCTCACGTCTTGGCTGCAAAGTTTAAAGTGGCTAAAACACAAAAGCACCAGAACTCGGAAATCGGGGTATCGCGCGCCATCTTAGATAATCTTAAACCAGAACACGAGGTGTTCGTGTGCGAAATGGGGGCGTATAACAAAGGGGGAATAAGGTTGCTTGCGGGCATAGCCCAGCCGCAGATAGCCGTGCTCACGGGAGCGAATGAGCAGCACTTGGCGACATTCGGCTCCATGGAAAACCTTTTGTCTGCAGAGGGCGGCAAAGAGCTGGTGGAGGCGTTGCCAGCAGACGAAGTCGCCATATTCAACGGAGCAAATATTCATACAAGGAAGCTGTACAAAGAAACGACAAAGAAAAAGATATTGGTTGGGCTTGGAGGCGCGGTATTCGCAGAAGAAGTAAAAGCAGAGCAAGAAAAAATCGTATTTCGTATTGCCGCGCAAGTTAGCCGCCCGCAAGAGCGGGCGAGCCTCGCCCAACAGGACTGGGTGGGGGGAGAGGCACTTGTTACGGCTCCATTGCTGGGAGCGCATAATACAGAGAACATTCTGTTGGCTGCAGCAGTAGCTCTTGAACTCGGCATGACGTTAGAGGAAATTGCCCAGGTACTAAAAACGCTTCCTCAGGGCGTTGGAGCCATGACTCTCAAAAGGGGAAAGGGGGGATTGCATATCATTGACTCTTCATATTCTGCAAATCCTTCTGGCGTGCTGGCCGACTTGGAATATCTGAAAGTATGGCCTGGCAAGAAGGTTATCGTTATGCCTTCTTTAATTGAGCTAGGGAAAGCCTCAAAAGAGGTGCACGAGAAGATAGGAAGAAAGATTGCTGAAGTGTGCGACCTTGCCGTTATCACCACGCAAGACCATGTTGCAGACATACAAAGGGGAGCAGGGGATAAAAAGAAAAATATTCTGTATATCCCGGATTGGAAAAAGATTGTTGATACAATCCAATCATTCTGCCAAGCAGAAGATGTTGTGCTTCTGGGAGGCAGAGTACCGCCCCAGATTATGCAGAACCTTGCCCTCTAATAATCCATGCTTAGAATACAGCCAATTTCAATATCCCTTTCACCCAATACGGAACGCGACGACATTCTGCTTGCTTTAAAGCAGCTCTTTCAGCCCTGGCGCTGGAAAAAGAAGAAAGAGGTGGCGTTGCTGGAGCGCGCGTTCGCAAAGCGCCTGGATGTGTCGCACGCGGTTGCCTTTAACAGCGGAAGATCGTCTCTTCTCGCCATTCTGGAGGCGCTGGGTCTTAAGAAGGGAGATGAAGTGCTGCTGCAGGCGTTCACGTGCAACGCGGTACCAAACCCTATTATATGGGCGGGGTTGAATCCGGTGTATGTTGACTGCAGCAGGGAAGATTTCAACATGGACGCAAAAGATCTCATAAAGAAGATCACCAAGCGCTCCCGCGCGGTCATCGTTCAGCATACGTTCGGCATGCCAGCTGACATGGAAAAGATAGCGGCCGTGTGCAAGGAGCACAACCTTTTTCTCATTGAAGATTGCGCGCATGCTCTGGGAGCGAAGTTTCAGGGAAAACAAGTTGGAACCTTTGGAGACGCGGCATTCTTTAGTTTTTCCCGCGACAAGGTGATTTCCTGCGTCTACGGAGGAATGGCGATAACAGATGACAAAAAGATAGGAGATTCGATCAGGAAGTTTCAAGAGAAAGCAGGAAATCCATCCTCCTTTTGGATTATGCAGCAGCTTCTGCATCCGCTCTTGATGAACATGCTTATTCTTCCGACGTATCGGGTGTTCGGAAAATACATACTCTTGCTCTTTCAGCAGACGCACGTTCTTTCAAAGGCGGTGCAC
Organism: Parcubacteria group bacterium; assembly: GCA_016203945.1. Taxonomy (GTDB): domain Bacteria; phylum Patescibacteriota; class Minisyncoccia; order Minisyncoccales; family UBA10102; genus JACQLT01. The sequence goes on from JACQLT010000003.1 coordinate 9,975, forward strand.
TGGAAGGAGAAGCAAGGGCAGCAACCGGGATATTTTCCCAAGGCTCTTCCCGGAGCATTGGCTGTTCTTGCCATGCAACAACTGCGCAAGCTGGAGAAGTTCAACCGCCACAGGAAAAAGCTCGCCGAATTTTACGAGGCCGCCCTTGAAGGGTCTCCATTCGGCATGCCAGAGAAGTTTTCAGACAGGCAGCCCATGCATTTGCGTTTCGTCCTCCAGCATCCGCGGGCGCACGAGATCATCAGGCGCAGCTTCCGGCAGAATCTTTTGGTAGGGGATTGGTATACGTCTCCGATAGCTCCGGACGACACGCAGGCAGAGAAAGTCGGATACAAGAAAGGGATGTGTCCTGTTGCAGAGCGTCTTTCGCGCAGTACCCTGAACATGCCTACGCACATCAACACGTCCCTGGAAGATGCGGAGAACATAGTGAATACCCTACTTCGCCATGGAGGTTAAAGAGATAAGAGATAATAATACGTGGGAAGAATTTTTGAGAGAGTGCACAGAGAAAACTTTCCTGCATTCTTGGCATTGGGGGGAGTTCCAGCTGGAAATGAGAGAGAAGGTGTGGCGGCTTGGAATATATGAAGGGGAAAAGCTTCTTGCGGTAGCTTTGGCGGTGTACGTGAAAGCAAGGCGGGGCACGTTTCTTTTGGTGCCGCACGGGCCAGTTATAAAAAATTCCAAATTCCAAATTCCAAAATCCCAAATACTGAAAACATTTCTTGAGAAACTGAAAGAAATTGCACGGCAAGAGAGAGTGGCCTTTATCAGAATAAACCCCATCTGGAAAAGAACCAGAGAGAATCAAGAAGTGTTTCGGGTTTTGGGTTTTAGAAGAGCACCCCTCCAGATGCATCCTGAGGCCTCCTGGAAGTTGGATATACGGTCTACAGAAGATGATCTGTTCAGGAATATGCGGAGAACCACCCGATACCTTATCCGCCAAGCGGAGAAAAACTCCGGCATTGTTATCCGTAAGAGCACCGATCTTCAAGATATAGAAGTATTTTCAAGGATGCATAAGCGCGTATCGCTTCGCCAGCATTTTATTCCCTTCTCTATAGAATACTTGAAAAAAGAGTTTGAGATCTTTTCTCAAAACAACCAGATTCTTCTGTTGTTTGGAGAGTACGAGGGGAAGATTGCGGCAGCTTCCCTCGTAATATTCTGGAGCGGTATCGGGTTCTATCATCACGCGGCCTCTCTTCCGGAATTTGCCAAGCTTTCCATACCATATTTGCTACAGTGGGAAGCCATTAAGGAAGCCAAGAAGAGGGGATGCTGGCAGTATGATTTTTGGGGGTATGTGGATCCAAAGAATAGATCCTCCCATCCCTGGGCTGGCCCCACGCTCTTTAAGATGGGGTTTGGGGGAGAGGCGCATGAGTATGTGCATACTCAAGACCTTCCTTTGAAATCTCAGTATTGGATAACGTTCATGTTTGAGACCCTGCGGCGCATGCGCCGGGGGTTATAGTTCCTATGCAGCGGAAATACGGAAAACCTCGCCGCGTCAAACGAAACACCCCATTCTGGCGCAAGAAATACCTTCTTGTGGTCTTTATGACGGTGTGTATTCTCGGGGGATTAGGATACCTGTTTCTTTTCTCCCCTATGTTCCAGCTGCAGGCGCGGGAAGTGCAGGGAGCCCATGCGGTAGCTCCCCAAGCCCTGTTGGATATGGCCCCTTCGCAAGGCAATCTTCTGTTTATATCCCAAAAGTCAATTGAGAAGAATATTCTCAGTACGTTCCCCGAGATCGGAAGGACGCAGGTCAAAAAGAACTTCTTGTTTCGCAAACTCGTTATTGATATAGTGGAACGCGAAGAAATCGTTCTTTCGTGCAATACAGATGGGAGGCGCGCGGTCCTGCCGTGCATTGCCGTTGATTCGCAAGGGATAGCATTCAGGGGAAAGCAGGAAATCCCGGCAGGCATGCCCATACTTGTGCTATCCGAGCCCATTCCTTCCCTGGGAGCAAAGATTCTGGACTCGAACATCATTCCTTTCGTCGTTGAGTTGAAACGGTCTCTTGACGGCTGGAATGTGCTCCAGGACATGAAAACCAAGATTGAATACTTTTCTTTGGCTCCAAACCTTGTTTCAGTGCACATGACAGAGGGTTGGGAGATATACTTTACTCAGGAAGAAGACCGCAGTTGGCAAGAAACCAAGCTGCGAGAAGTACTTGAGAAGCAGATTCCTCAGGAGAAACGCAGCCGTCTTCAATATATTGACGTTCGTTTCGGCAACCAAGCCTACATCAAGTAATCCTAAACTCGGTTTAGGTGTGGATAACTAAACCGAGTTTAGGATTTATTGGGTGAGATGGTAGATGAAGATGGAGGTGCCGGCGCGGGCTACGGGCGTGTATTGATCGAGCCAGCGGTAGTAGTCGGTGGATTGATTGAATCCAGGAACTGGGTTTGCAACTCCTCCCAAGAATTGGTTAATAGAGACAGCAACCCATTCTGTAACCCCGGCTTCTTTTAGGGTAAGTCCTTGCGACAAATCATCAGCAACCTTTTTAGGATCGAGTTTTACATACCTATCCCCAAGCCAATATTCCGCGTTCTCTCCGCCAAAATAGTCCAGCTGGATTTTTTGTATATTATTCCTTTCAACAAAGTCGAGTAGGCGGTAGAAGTCCTGGCCCCAGTCATAGTTTGAATCCACGGCAATGCGCCATCCCTGCCCCTTTGCGAGCTCATTGTAATACGAGAGATAGCTAGGGAATGATGCAAGCGAGGAACTTACATACCATATACCAAGAAGCAGAACCACAGAAACGAATGGTTTCTTAAGGTTATGCCGAATATGCGCATGTGTTTCTTTGATGGACCACGCCACGATAAGAAAGAGGAACGGGTACGCGGGAAGAAGATGGCGGATGCCGATGTTCAAATTTCCCAACACGGCAAAACCCCAGTAGAGCAGGATAAACAAGAGCGAGGAAACAATGGCAAAGTGCGTTCGCAGCCAAACCATGCCTACCGGCAGGCAGGAAGAAAGGCGCTTTGCGTTTCGGAATATCAGAAACAGAAGACCTGCAATGGCAATAAGGGCGAGGAGATGCAGGGCCAAAGGTTCTTTAAAGAGGTAGAGGGTTGGGAAGTATGAGTCAAAGCCAGATCCTGAAATGCTTCCCATAAAGTACGTCGTGTTGCCGAAAGAAACACGTTGGCTTGCCATGAGCACGCCTCTGGCATATTGGGCAAGGGGTCGCAGAATAGGGATGTCTGACATGGAAACGACGACGCTTTCTGCCGCGCTTGTTCCTCCTGCTGCCAGGTCAGCTGCCGTGTCCCTCAGTTGATGGTCTGCGGGATAGTTCCAGACGTGGAATTGATAAACAGGGAATATGACGCCCGCAACCCCGATTATTCCCACCAAAGATCCCAAGAGAATATATTTACCCAATTCTTTTGGAAGACCCGAGATGCGATTGTTCAGCAGGACAAAGAGCAAAGTGAGTAGCGCAAAGAAAGGTATGAGGAGGGCCAAGGTAAATTTCAGGATCATCGCTATCCCAAAGACAACGCCGGCTTTAAAGATGTTTGTTTTTGTCGGGTGTTTGAGAAACTCCAGCCAGAGGAATGTTGCCGTGAATGCTCCCAAGGCGGCGGCAACGTCATTGGTCACCAATCTTCCATGGGCAAGAAATGTGGGCGAGAACGCAAACAAGAAAAGAACTCCCAGGGCTACTGCGTTTCCAAAAAGCCTGCGTGTTGTTCTGAAAAGAATCCAACCCAGGAATAAAAGCAGTCCTATCATGGGGAGGCGCGAGAAAAAAATGATTTGCTTAGGATCATTTCCTAACCGGTAAAGAAACTCAGTTCCCATATCAAACTGCACCCACCAAGGAGGAGCTTCTTTTGTCTGCAGCCAAACTTCTTTATCTGCAGGAAAGTGCAGGTCTAGGAAAAGGAGGGGAGTAGCAGCCAAGTCCTTGAACAGAGGAGGGTGTTCCGGGTTGAGGCGGTAGTCTTGTTGGGTAAGATACGAATATCCTGCAGGGATGTGAGCCAACTCGTCAAAGGTCAAGGAGTCAGAGCGCATGCTAAAAAAGGCCCCAACTCCCATGATACAAAGGAGGGCGAAAGCGAATATGCTTGCGTTGTGCTTACGGAACAGGGACATAGAGGAAGACCCGGGGGAATATCTTCAATATCCCTTGAGGGTAGCGAAGCAAGAGAGCGTCAATGATGCCGCGCTCCTGGTTCATGGTGATGAGAAAGTCTCCTTTCTGGAACGTTCGCGTTTCGGCATCTTGAATACTGATGAATATGGCATCTTGTTTGCCTCCGGTTCTCTGGATGAACTTTACCGTTTCTGTGGGAAGGTCCCCTTCGCTTTCCACCACGTACTTTCTTGCTTCTGCCGGTAGATCATTGGCTATCGTCCCCGCCTCAACAAATCTTGCGGTGAAGGCATCCTGTACCTGGGGCATCTTTGCCCAGACCAGGAAATATTCGTTGAATACGACAATGGCGCTGCTCGTGAGAAAGAAGCCGAGCAGGATAGGAAAGAGAGTTCTCGGAGCCTTTTTCTGATCTAATATATTCTTCAGCCAGAAGAAGAACAGTGCGCCTCCCAGGCCCGCCAGGGCATAGAGCGCGGGTATGACCCCTATGACCCGAAGCGCGTGCGGAGTGCCTTCAAAGGTAAGGACGCCTGGCAAGAGAAGCGCAAAGAACCAAATGAAGAGCAGGGCATATGAGCCGTTCCATTTTTTGAAAGCGTAGGCAATCGCAAGAAGGAAAAACAATCCTGCTGTAACAGAGAGCTGAGGGCGCCCCGCAAAGTTATGTCGCCAGTTCTGGTCTCCCGCGACATGAAACATGGCAAGGTGCTTTGCCGCGCTCTCTCCAAAAGCCAGGAGGGGATTGTCTTTGGCGAATATTGAGACGCCCTCTGCCCGGGAAACGAAGAATTCCGGATGAGAGGCAAAGTACAAGAGCAGGGGAGTGGATATTGCAATTGCGATAAAAGAAAAAGCACAGACTGAAACGATGAATCGTTTCCCCCATTGCTCCTTGAGCGCCTGAAAAAGCCATATGAGAAGGGCAGCTGCCACGAGTAGCGCAGAAAGGCGGAAACTGATGTAGGTGTACGCGCCCAAGCCGTAGATTACTCCTGCGGCGGCAAAGTTCCACAGCTTTCTGGTGCGCATGCCCCGTAATAGGAAAAAGAAAGCAAAAGAAAGAACAAGTGGCAGGAGGATGGCTCGAAACTGAATGCGGCTGAAGTTAATGTGCCAGAACGAAACTGCGAGCAGGAAGGCGGCAAGGAGGGCTGCAAGCTCTGCCCGTTTCTTGTCTAGGATTTTCAAGAGAAGTTCTTTGGAAAGAAGGTATTGACCCAAGATGGTGAGGATTCCGGCTATAGCCGGCACGATCTTGAAAGACCATATACTGATGCCGAATACGGCAAAAGAGAGAGCTGTGAGGTTGTTGAACAGTCCTTCCCTGCCGTTGTTCGCGGGATAGAAGATCTGAGGCTGTTTTGTTTCAAGGGTTTGAATCGCATCAGTTGCGTTTTGCGCCTCGTCAGGATAGATGCCGGGAGGGACGACTTCAAGCTGCCACAGTCGCAGGAAGGCGGCTAGAAGGAGCACGAGAATCAATCCGAGCCTCACACCCATCGCTTGCGCTTAAAATATAGATATAGCGTCACCACGGCAATTGCCATGAATATCATGATGAACCAATAATCTTTCGTGTGGTTTCCGATCGGCAGCTCAACATTCATGCCAAAGATGGAGGCGATGAGCGTGAGCGGAAGAATGAGCGTGGAAAGCACGGTGAGGAGTCGCACAACCTCGTTTGTCTTTGCGGTGAGCAGGGAGTTGTTGGTCTCTTCAAGTGCCCGCACGGTTTCCCGGGCAGTTTCTAGCTCGTGGACCGACTGGTTGTAGTCGTCCACGATGTCCGAGAGATAGGGCTCAACTTCGGATCCAAAGAAGTCAGCGCCTTCTTTCCTGAGCCGCTCGAGGATTTCTCCTTGAGGTTCAACGATCCTCCAGAAATTGATGACATCCGCTTTTGCCAGCGAGATTTCCCGCACTTGGGTGCGTTCTTCTCCCTGGAAGATCTTCTCTTCGATCTGGTCTATCTTCAGGTTGACCCTCGTGAGTTTTAGCAGAGACTGCTTCCAGAATCCGCTGAGAACATAGAAGAGAAGGTATCCTGAACTTTGGCCGAGATAGTTGCCTCTTGCCTCGGGATACATGTTGCACTTGTCAAACAGCGCCTTCACCGGAACAATGGAGCTGTAGTGTACCGTGATGAGCGCGTTTTTGGTCACCAGGATGTCAAGCTCCCGGGGGCGGGTTTCTTTCCGTTCTTTGCTGTATACGGGGTAATAGAGAATGAGAGAAAGGTAATCTGGAAAGCGCTCCACCTTGGGACGCCAGGCGGGAATCAAGAGTTCGTCCAATACCAAAGGATGAAAATGAAAACTCCGGCGCAAGTCGTCAATATCTTTTCGGGTGGGGTTCTGAATGTCCACCCATTTTACGGTTGGCCCCTGAATCACCCTGAGCATTACAGCAGTATACCACAGCAAGAATATATCAAACAACATTTCTATCCTTGGCTGTATCCTTGTATCCTTGACTATCCTTGGCTAAGCCAAGGTGTGGATAACTTGGCTAAGCCAAGGAAGGAAGCAGAGTTGACAGGAAGAGAGATATATGCTATACTGTATATATCCTGGCAGCAGAGTGGGAGCTGTCGGATAAACGGAGAAGATCTCCGCGCCTTCCAGAAGAACCGGGAGGAAGCGTATTTCAACCGAAAGAACCGGCACCATCGGGAAGGACCCGATGGAGAGGAGATAGCTGTGATTGGCAATGTATTCAAAACGATTTTCTGGCCACTCCGCAAGCCCCTGGATTTCCTGATCCTGGACATCCTGCGCGAGTCTGTTCCTCTGTTGCGTCGGAGGAGGGAGAGGGACCATCTTCCGCAGAAGTGAAAGACGAGCTAGCACCAAGGTCTGGGGGTGGACCCACTCCACCCCCAACCCAAGTCCCGCTAAGGGTAACACCAAGGCGGACGTTTTGTTTTAGAGGGGTACGCATTAAAAAAGCTATCGCCCAATTAATGAGTTTTGTCGGGCTGGCAGTCGCAGGGCTTGACTGCTAATTTTGTTTTTCGTATCATAATAAAGAGAGTATTCGCTTCAGCGAAACACTCTCTTTAACGAAAATTATGGGGATTACGGAGAGACAAAAAACAATACTAGAAAATTTGGTGGCAGGATACATTCAGTCAGCTCACCCAATCAGCTCCCAATGGCTGGAAGAAGAAGGGGATTTTGATTTTTCTCCGGCCACCATTCGCAATGAGCTTATGGCGTTGACCGAAAGAGGATACTTGGAACAGCCTCACGTGTCAGCGGGAAGAGTTCCAACTGACCGAGGGTATAGGTTCGTGGTAGACGAGATTTTACAAGACCTTCAGGAGAAGGAACAGAGGCTGGAACAGGAAATGCGGGATTATTTCTCGCTGTTTGAACAACTTACTGAATCTTCTTCTGCCCTGGTGCTTGGGTACGGGCCAGGAGCCAAGCGAGTATTTCGAGAGGGATGGGAGCGGGTGCTCCGTGAGCCCGAGTTCGGAGAAAGAAGTTTTTTGTGGAACCTGACGAAGTTCGTAGAAGACATCGAGGAGAATATCCGGGGGTTTCTTCCCGCAAAGGCAACAGAAGTGTATATTGGCAAAGAGAACCCGTTCTCTAAAGTGAAAGATTTTACCATCATCGTTCGCAGGTACGGCATTGATTCTATAGAGGACGGCCTGCCTGCGCAGACAGGTTTGGTTGCCATGGTGGGCCCCAAGCGCATGGAGTACGAAAAGAATATTGAACTGATCACTTCATATGGAAGAAGAAAAGACAACTGAAGAACCGCAGGGACAGCTGGAGAAGGCAGCAAAGGAGCGCGACGAGTATCTTGCAGGATGGCAGCGCTCGCGGGCAGACCTGATGAATTACAAGAAGGAGGAGATGGAACGCATTGGGAGTCTTATGCGATACGCCCAAGAAGAACTTCTTTTGAAATTGCTTCCGGTGCTGGATAATTTGGAGAGGGCCGAAAAACAGGCGAGCCAGCAGGACAAGGAAAGCAGCACGGTGCAAGGATGCTTTCTCGTGATTTCCCAGCTCAAAGAATTCTTACGGAACCAGGGAGTGGAGGCGCTGCATACAGAAGGAGAGAAGTTCAATCCAGAACTCCACGAAGCAGTAGGAGAGGAAGCCGCAGAAGGAAAAGAGCCCGGAACCGTGCTTGAAGAAGTCGAACGAGGATACCTGCTCTTGGGAAAATTGTTAAGACCTGCTAAAGTGAAGATTGCGAAATAATTCAATAATATATGAATATATGGCAAAAATATTAGGAATAGACCTGGGCACCACTTTTTCTGCCATGGCAGTGGTGGAAGGAGGGGAGCCAAAAATCATTGAGAACAAGGAAGGCGCAAGGACCACGCCTTCTGTGGTTGCCTTGGCCAAGAATGGGGAGATTCTTGTCGGAATTCAGGCAAAGCGCCAACAGATCACCAATCCCAAAGGCACCATATCCGTGGCAAAGCGTCTCATCGGCCGGAGATTTTCGGATGCTGAAGTCCAGCGCGACAAGACATTGCTGCCCTATGAGATCCGCGAGGACAAAGATGGAGGGGTTGAAGTAAAGATGGGAGAGAAATGGTACAAGCCCCCTGAAATCTCAGCTATGGTGTTGCGCAAGCTCAAGGAGGATGCTGAGGCAAAGCTCGGAGAAAAGATCACGGAAGCCATCATTACGGTTCCCGCATACTTTGACGACAGTCAGCGCAAGGCGACCAAGGTGGCGGGCGAGATAGCGGGATTTGATGTCAAGCGCGTCATCAACGAGCCCACTGCCGCGGCGCTCGCCTACGGCCTTCAGAAAAAGAAAGACGAAAAGATCGTGGTGTACGACTTTGGAGGAGGGACCTTCGATATCTCAGTTCTTGAGGTGTCGGAGGACACCATTGAGGTGAAGGCGACCGGAGGAGACACGCACCTGGGCGGAGAAGACTTTGACCAGAAAATAGTGAACTGGCTCATTGAGCAGTTTAAGAAAGACCAGGGTATCGATCTTTCCCAGGATCCTTTGGCTTTGCAGCGCCTGAAAGAAGGGGCCGAGAAGGCAAAGATAGAACTTTCTTCTTCGACCGAAACCGAAGTCAACCTTCCCTTCATCACGTCTGACGCGGCAGGCCCCAAGCATTTACTGTTTCGGCTAGCTCGGGCGCAGTTGGAAACCATGGTGAAAGAATACGTTGACAAGTCCTTGAAGCTCATAGTTCAGACGCTCAAGGAGGCCAAGCTTTCTGAAAAGGAAATTGACGAGGTGGTACTCGTGGGAGGCCAGACCCGCATGCCGGCCATCCAGGAAGGGGTAAAGAAGCTGTTCGGCAAAGACCCGAACAGGAGCATTAATCCCGACGAAGTGGTGGCGCTGGGAGCTGCAATACAGGGAGGAGTCATGCAAGGAGACGTGAAAGACGTGCTCTTGCTGGACGTCACCCCGCTTTCCTTGGGTATTGAAACTTTGGGAAGCGTGAGCACCGTGCTCATTGCCAAAAACACCACGGTTCCTACATCAAAGAGCCAGATATTTTCTACCGCAGCCGACAATCAGACGTCTGTTGAGGTGCACGTGCTCCAGGGAGAGCGCCCGCTCGCGCAAGACAACAAGTCCTTGGGCAGGTTCGTCTTGGACGGCATCCCTCCGGCTCCCCGCGGGCTTCCCCAGATTGAGGTGACCTTTGACATTGACGCGAACGGAATATTGCAGGTGATTGCGAAAGACAAGGCATCGGGCAAGAACCAGAGTATTCGTATTGAGGGATCCACCGGAATCTCCAAAGAAGAGGTGGAGCGTATGAGGAAAGAAGCCGAACTCCATGCAGAAGAGGACCAGAAACGCAGAGACCTCATTGACGCAAGAAACAGCGCGGACGCGCTTCTGTATACAGCCGAGAAAGCGCTCAAGGACGCTGGAGACAAGGTGTCCTCGGAGGTGAAAAAAGAAGTGGAAGAGAAGGCAGGAGCATTGAAGAAGGTAAAGGATCAGGATATAATGGAGGATATACGGCAGGCCACGGACGCGCTTTCGCAAGCCCTGCAAAAGATAGGAACTGAAATGAATAAGCAGGCTGAGCAAGGGCAAGAGCCAGAACAGCCCCAAGCCAACTGAGGTTAACCAATGAAGGATTATTACAAAATATTGGGTATAGCGAAGGGAGCTTCCGAAGAAGACGTCAAGAAAGCGTACCGTCGCCTCGCCCATAAATACCATCCTGATAAAGGAGGGGACACCGGACGCTTCAAGGAAATCAGCGAGGCCTATCAGATCTTGTCCAGCAAGGATAAGCGGGCCCAGTACGACAAATTCGGCAGGGTCTTTGAGGGAGGCCATTCGACAGGATCAGGACAAGATGGATTCGGCGGATTCCAATGGGGATGGCAGAGGGGCCCGCAAGAAGGGTTTGACGAGGGATCGTTTGATTTTCCGGACCTCGGAGACATCTTTGAGGATTTCTTCGGAGCCAATCAGGGACCCGCGGATCTCAGAAAAGGAAAAGACATTGAGGTGGAACTTCGTATTCCCCTGGAGGCCGTGCTTCTCAGAAGGGAAGAGCGAGTGTCTCTTTCCAAGTTCGTGCTCTGTTCCAGGTGCCAGGGGGTGGGGGCCGAGCCCAACACGAAAGTGTCAGAATGCTTCTCGTGCAGGGGAGCTGGCCAAGTGCAGCAGATCCGGAAAACCGTATTCGGCAGCTTTACGCGCCTGGGCATATGCCCTGAGTGCGCGGGAGAAGGACTGAGGCCGGAAAAGCCCTGCAACGTCTGCAAAGGAGAGGGCAGGGTGCGGGGGCAGGAAGAACTGCTGCTGGTTATTCCCGCGGGAGTGGATACGAACCAAATCCTCAAGTTTGAAGGTAAAGGAGACGCGGGAAAGCGCAGGGGAAAGAACGGGGATCTGTACGCTCGCATTACGGTAAAGCCGCACGCGAACTTTAAACGGAGGGGCGACGATCTATACGCGAAAACCCAAATTTCGTTTACACAAGCGGTTCTTGGAGATGAGATTCAGGTCCCAACGCTTGAAGGTGCTCGGGTCTTGCTGCAGGTCCCGGCCGGCACAGAATCCGGAAGAGTGGTGAAAGTGCAGGGCAAGGGCGTCCCTCATTTCCAGGGCCTGGGAAGGGGAAACTTGAACTATGAGCTGGAGATCCACATACCAAAGAAACTCAGCCGCCAGCAGAAGGAGCTTCTGGAGAAGTTGAAAAAAGAGGGGATTTGAGGTACTATACCTAAAGGTAATTTGCCTTCGGCAAATCCCTGGGAGCATTTCCTAATCTATACATCCCGCCTTGGCGGGATGATTAAAGGATATGCTCCCGCACAAAGCAAAGACTTTTGCTTTGTGCCCCCATAGCTCAATTGGTAGAGCAATTCCCTTTTAAGGAAGTGGTTGCAGGTTCGACTCCTGCTGGGGGCACAGATAGAAACTAGACGGCTTTTTTGAAGCCAATTCGTGGGCGGCACAAAGTGCCGCCCATTGATTTTTCCCTGACGAATCCTCTCCGCTCGGTGCGCGCAGAGTATTTGATGGCACACATCATTAGAGCGTTAGAACGGCAGGGCCTTACCTTGTTAAGGGGCAAGGTCTTGTATTTCTAACTAATTCGTGCTATATACAGATATAAAGACGCACCCAACGAAAGACCTACCTAACAAAAGGAGGAAGACATGCGTCGCTTGTTCTTTATTTTCGCGGTTGTGGCGGCGTTTGCCGCCCTTCTGCCCACAGCCGTCTTCGCCCAAGAGGGCGAGCAGCCCCCTCAGACAATTGAGATTTCTGAGGGAGCAACTGTATTTGTCTGGCCGGGGGGCACATTACCGGTTGAGGAGGGGTTTGTTAACGCCCCCGATCGGTGGAGGTACTCCTCCTGGCCGCCACAACAACCCGAGAGGGTTGTTGCGATCCTGTGGCATTACGATGCTACAGAGGGATATACCTTTTGGCGTCCGGCAGATGGTTCCCGCAGGCCCTCGTCCACCCTCCGCGTTCTCCAGAACGGGGAGACATATGTGGTGTGGGCGCAGAGGGCGTTCGCCCTGCAGGTGCCGCCGCGACTCCCCCTCGCAGCGCTGGAAGCACAAGAGGCGGCGGGGATAAGAATCGTCCCCGTCGGCAACCCAAGCGCCAGAACTCTTGAGGGCATCGGCCAGGGGGTTTTGGACCTCCTGCGGGAGCAACCACATCGCGCGGCAGCACTTGCCGGCGTGCAGGTGTGGGTATACTCTGCGGACGCGGGGGACCCGGCCGGTTGGGGGCATCCCCTGGCGGTGGGACTCTCAAACATAAACGTATCCCCGCTCGTGATTGGGATGTACGAGCGTAATTTCATCTGGAATTACGCGAACAAGTGGTTAGCCGGGTACGTGGTGGTAATCCACGAACTCGGCCATAACTTCGACTTGGCAGACGACGGGTTGAGTAATGCGTCGATCTGCCCGGGACTTGAGTCCACGGCCAGCGAGGAGTGCGCTGAAACATACAGCGCACTCATTGACCCTTTGTTGGTGTACTCCCCGAGCTGGGAGTACGCTAACAGATAGGAGGCAGTGGAGACGAGGCCCGCTCCGATACATATCGGAGCGGGCCTTTCACATTTTTACACAGTACTTTTTATGGACATAGTGTATAATAAAAAGTGATATCATTAATTTTTTATATTCTATGTTTCCAAACTTTATGTTCCCAAACGCAAAAAAATTGGATAGCGACTATAATTGTTTTTCTATTAATTGGCGGCGGCGTAGGTTATGTTGTCGGTTTCAGTTTCCCGCCGACTACGGACGAGGGGCCTTTGCCGGTTGCTGATTTTGACTCCATCTGGAACGGATTTACAGCGAATATTCGCGTTGACGAAATTGGCACGGATAAAATTATCGTTAGTTCCCAAAGCGGCGGCAGGAGGGTGTGGGGGGAATTCCGCCGCGCCCGAGCGTTCCGCCGGAGCGAAGCGGAGGCGGTCAGCTCCCTTCAAAAAATGTTCGAGCAGAATTATATAATTCTACCATGTAAGATTTTTTACGGCAAGAAACGGCAGTCATGCTGGTTTTTCTTGACATAGAAGATATATTGTGTTAGCGTTATACACACAATCAAGTCATGATGACTTGATAAAAAGGCACATTAGGCACATTCACAAGGAGGCACACGTGGTTACGGAGGATAGAGATTTTCCCGTTATTTGTCCTACGTGCGGCAAAGGAATGGGTTCCTTGGCGCTGTTCTGCAATAAGTGCGGAACTGAGCTGCCGCCCAATTCTAACCCGGTCGATCTAGAGGAAGGGGAAAGGGAGGAGATTCTCCGAGTATTTTGCGAAGGATTGGGTCATAAGATCCAAACCCTCTTGCTCGGTTCTGTAAACTTCTGTCCCTTCTGCGGAGCGAACCTTGGAGCGAACCTTCGAAGGCGTATCAATCTCGATTCGATGTCTCCGATGTCCAGGAATTGAGCTGGAAGGCATCATTTCCATTCCCCGGGATCCGTAAGGATTTCCCGGGGTTCTTTTTTTCTTTTTATATGGTAGACTGGTCGTATGAATCCTATGGGGAAAAAAATCTGGTTTGTTTTTTTTGTTGGGTTTATCCTTGTCGCATTCGGCTTAGGATTTTTCTGGGGCAAGGAGCAGGCCAGGGTGGTGCCGATTGAGGGTGTTGTCAATCTGGAGGCCGGAAAGCCCTCGGCAGTTGATTTCTCCCTGTTTTGGGATTCCTGGATTCAGATCCAAGAGAAGTACGCGAAATCCTCTTCTGTCAATCCTCAGGATTTGGTGTATGGAGCCATTCGCGGGATGGTGGCTTCTCTCCAGGATCCCTATACCGTGTTTCTGGATCCCAAAGAGGCAAAGATGTTTCTGGACGACGTCGCAGGCTCCTTTGAGGGAGTGGGTATGGAGATCGGGCTCAAGAAGGGCATTCTGACGGTCATCGCTCCCCTGGAAGGGACTCCGGCCCAGAAAGCAGGCATCCGGGCGGGCGACATGATCCTGAAGATCGGAGACAAGAATACGGACGGACTGAGCACAGAAGAAGCAGTTGCCCTTATTCGAGGCCCCAAAGGAAGCGTCGTGAAGCTGTCTGTGATGAGAAGCAACTGGGAGCAGCCTAAAGACATTGAAATTACGAGAGCCGTGATTGAAGTTCCCTCATTGAAATGGGAAATGAAAGAAGGAGATATTGCGTACGTCCATATCTTCCAGTTCTCAGAAAAGGCGGCACGAGATTTTCAGAAGGCGGCAGGGGAGATAGAAAAGTCTTCCGCAAAAAAAATCGTGGTTGACCTGAGGAACAACCCGGGCGGATACCTGGAAATAGCCCGGTACATAGGAGGATGGTTCTTGGAGCGGGGACAGGTCGTGGTCGTGGAAGATTTTGCAGCCGAAGGAAAGAAACAAGAGTATCTAAGTCAGGGTCCCTCAAGATTGCTTTCCTTGCCCGTAGTCGTTCTCATGAACGAGGGTTCGGCTTCGGCTTCCGAGATTCTGGCGGGAGCCCTGAGAGATAACAGGGGGGCTCAGCTTGTCGGCGCCAAATCCTTCGGAAAAGGGTCTGTGCAAGAGCTTCAGAACTTGCGAGACGGTTCTTCTTTGAAAATCACCGTGGCAAATTGGCTTACTCCCAAAGGCACGCTCATCAACGGCCAGGGCTTGGAGCCTGACGTGAAGGTGGAGCTTGGAGAGCAAGACCTGGAGGAGGGAAAGGATGCGCAGCTTGACAAGGCGATTGAAATTGCCAAAGGGTTGTAATATAACTGAACCATGAAAGTCATTCTCTTGCAGGACGTGAAGAATCTTGGAAAGAAATATGAAGTAAAGGACGTGGCTGACGGCTACGCCCGCAACCTCCTGTTTCCCAAGAATGTTGTGCGGGAGGCGACTCCGGAAACATTGGAGTGGCTCGCCATGCAGAAAGAGATTCTTGCTGCAAAAGCCGAAGAATCCCTAAAGCACATTCAGGATACAGCTTCCAGCCTGGATGGTTTGGAAGTGGTCATTGCGGTAAAGGTAGGCGACAGTGGCCAGTTATTTGAAAACATCACCAGCCAAAAGATAGCGGAGCGCCTGAAGGAAATGGGGTTTGAGGTAAAAAAAAATCAAGTTCAGCTGGAAGTCCCTATTAAGGAGCTGGGAGAGTTTCCGGTAAAAGTACGACTTGATCACAATCTGGAAGCCGAGCTTAGGGTTATCATAAGCGAAGTTCAAGAAGGATGAAGACGAGATACATTTTTGTTGCGGGAGGTGTCATGTCATCGGTCGGGAAGGGAATTGCCGTGGCCTCCATAGGCAAGATTTTGCAGAGCAAAGGGTTTCGCGTCTCTGCGGTAAAAATAGATCCGTACATCAATGTGGACGCTGGCACCATGAATCCCCTGGAACACGGGGAAGTTTTTGTGGCGCAAGACGGTACGGAATCAGACCAGGACATCGGAAACTACGAACGCTTTCTAGACCAGAACCTCAGCTCCCAAAACTATATGACCACGGGCAAGGTGTATCTCTCGGTCATCAACCGGGAGCGCAATTTGGAGTATGGAGGCAGATGCGTGGAAGTGGTGCCCGATATTCCTCAAGAGGTCATCTCACGCATTCAGGCTGCTGCAAAAAAGGATAAAGCGGATTTTGTAATAGTTGAAATCGGGGGAACAGCAGGGGAATATCAAAACCTCCTGTTCTTGGAAGCCGCTCGCATGATGAAGCTGAAGTATCCGAAAGACGTGGTATTCGCGCTCGTGAGCTACCTGCCGATTCCGGCCATGGTGGGGGAAATGAAGACAAAGCCCACGCAGTCTGCGGTGCGCAACCTCAACGAGGCTGGCATCCAGCCGGATATTATCATCGCGCGCTCGGAGCTGCCCGTGGACGAGCCGAGAAAGCGTAAGATATCCATCTTCTGCAGCGTTCGGCTAGAGGATGTCATTTCAGCTCCGGACGTCAAAACGGTGTACCAGGTGCCGCTCCAGTTTGAAAAAGAGAATCTGGGCAACAAGATTCTCAAGAAGTTCGGCATGCAAGCTCGCAAAAGCAAGTTGGCGAGCTTGCAGGGCTTGATGAAAATCATTGCCAGGAAAAAGAAGCCCGTGCGCATCGGCATTGTCGGCAAGTACTTTGAGACTGGCGACTTTACGCTCATGGATTCATACATCTCCGTCATCGAATCCATTGAGCATGCCTCGTGGGCTCACAACAAAGATCCTGTCATTACCTGGCTGTCGGCTGAGGCGTACGAAAAAGACCGCGGTTCCTTGGAAGAACTCAAACGGTTTGACGGTATCATCGTTCCTGGAGGATTCGGCAACCGCGGCGTTGAAGGAAAGATGCGCGCCATTGAATACTGCAGGAAGCGCAAGATCCCGTATTTGGGCCTGTGCCTGGGCATGCAGCTCATGGTCATAGAGTTTGCACGGAACCTATGCAAGATACAAGGGGCCATGTCCCGCGAGTTTGACGCAAAAGCCAAGCACGCCGTCATTGACGTTATGCCGGACCAAAAAGCGCTCCTGAAAGAACGGCACTACGGAGGAACCATGCGGCTGGGTTCCTACGCCTGCAGGATAAAGCGGGGTACGCTCGCCTGGGACGCATACGGCAGAGAGTCCATTTCGGAACGTCACCGCCACCGCTACGAGGTGAATAACGAATATCGGGAACGCCTGGAGAAGCACGGCATGGTAATGTCGGGCGTCAATCCAGAGCGGAACCTGGTTGAGATCGCAGAATTAAAAAACCACCCCTTCTTTTTAGGGACGCAGTTTCATCCGGAGTTTCAGTCGAGGCCCTTAAAACCTCATCCGCTGTTCCGTGAATTTATCGCAGCTGCCATCAAAGCACGTTGACCGTTCTGGCAAGGCGCAGGGCTCCGTCAAACCGCTGTTTGCGCTTTGTGGTGAAGTTTACCACCCCCTGCTTGATGGCATAGAGGGTGTCGTCTTTTCCACGCTTTACATTTTTGCCCGGGAGCCATCTGGTGCCCCGCTGACGCACCAAGATCTGGCCAGGATTCGCTTTCTGGCCGTCAAACAGCTTAATCCCAAGGTACTTGGGCTGAGAATCTCTTCCTAATCTTGTAGAACCCGCAGATTTTGTAGTTGACATAGCAGTGTATGGATATCCTAACAGATATAAAACGAGTTGTCAAAACCCGCCGATCTGATATCATATTGGGAATTGGGGTGTTTCTGCTGTCGCTGCTTTCTTTCGGGATCGGATACATGACGGCGCAAGAACAGCTGAAAGAACCCCTGCGCATTGAAGACTATGGCAAAACTCAATAAAGCGAAGCTCGTCTCGCGGCGAGCCCTGGGAAACCTTAAGGATGCCGTGTTCGCCAAAAATGCTCGCACATGGCAAGCAAAGGTAAGTTTCCCCACAGAAGCAAAGCAGTTTGCTTCTGTGCCGCGCCACATTGTCGTATTCCCCGACGGGAACCGAAGATGGGCAAAAGAACAAGGGCTTGATACTCTAGAAGGCCACAAAGCAGGATACGAGAACCTGCTGAGGTTCCGGGAATGGTGCCAAGCGCGAGGGGTCCAGGGATTGACCGCCTTTGGATTTTCTACGGAGAATTGGGATCGGACCGAACGCGAGGTTTCGTATCTCATGAAACTTCTGGAATCGGGCCTCGTAAGTCATTTTAAGCGATACATCAACGAAGCCGCTCTGCAAGAACAGGGAGTGCGCGTCCGTATCATCGGGCAGAAGGCCCGTCTGCCCCAGTCCCTCCAGAAAGTCATAGCCGAAGTGGAAGAAGGCACGAAAGACAATACGAAATTCTTTCTGAACCTTGGCATCAGCTACGGGGGAAGATGGGATATCGTGCAGGCGACCCAGCGGATCATAGAAGACGGCATAGCCGCGGATAAGGTAACGGAAGACCTGTTCGCCTCGTATCTTTCTACGGCAGGATTGCCCGAGCCCGACCTTGTCATTCGGGCGGGAGGAGAACATCGGTTTTCCAACTTTGTCTTGTGGCAGGCGGCGTACGCCGAGCTCTTTTTCGTTCCCAAGTATTGGCCCGCCTTCACGGAACACGATTTTGACGAGGTGCTGGAAGAATACGCAAGGAGAAACCGAAGATTCGGGAAATAGGCATGGAATCGCCCCGAATCATCACATTTACCGGCCCCTCGGGATCGGGAAAGACGACCATTCTCACGGAATTATTCAAGAAGATTCCGGGACTCGCGTTCGTTCCCAGCTATACTACGAGAGCGGCCCGCTCCTCGGATTTTCCAACGGAGTTCAGGCATGTTACCAATCAGGAGTTCCAAGAGCGTCAAGACCAAGAAGAGTTCATCTGGGCGGTGGAAGTTCACGGAAACCGGTATGGGACGCGATACGCGGATATTGAGGAAGCTCTTAAGGCAGATCATCTTTCTGTCATGACTCTGGTGCCGGAAGCAACATCTAAGCTTTTTGAATACACAAAAAAAGGAAACTTCGTTCCTTTGTTCGTGCTCCCTCCGCCGCCTGAGGTTCTGAGGAAGCGCCTTAAGGAACGCGGAGAAGAGGAAGCCGTCATTGAGCGCAGGATCGCTGACTGTGCCAGCTGGGAAGAAGCAGCAAAAGAATCTCATATTCCCTATCGGTACGTTTCAAACGAAGGTACGGTAGAAGAGATAGTGCAGCAACTATTGTCTGTACTATCATACTATATAGTATAGTAGTATTTGTTCGTCTGTGGATCTATGGCCGCATCGGGGTTGACACGAACTCTGGTCTTTATTAGTATATATCAAATCGGTTCAGCTCGTTTTAGAGATGGAGGATTCTGTTGGCAGAGTTATTCTCTCCGCAAGACGCACCAGAGGACGTTTGGCTGCACCCCGTCCTAAACGGGGAAGACGTGGGCGTTCCGCTCAAGCGAGTGGGCGACCACGTCATTGCAGAGCGGGGATTACCTCGGAAACTGCCTATCAACCAGCTACCGCAGTGTCCAGAATATCGACTTCGTCTCATCATCTGACAACGCGCTGACTCGCATATGCGATAGGGCAGGATCTTTAAGGTCTCTGCCCTCTTTTTTGTGATATACTAGACACATGAATCCCGTTAGAGAAAACAAAACCTGGTATACCTATCTCTTGCAAAGCAAGAAAGACAAACACTGGTATACTGGCTGTACTGCAGATTTACGGAAGCGCTTTAAAGAACACAATGACAACCTGGTAACATCAACAAAAGGTCGTGGCCCTCTCAATCTTATTTACTACGAAGCGTGTTTCGATAAAAATGATGCCTTTGCGCGAGAAAGATATTTGAAATCGGGTATGGGCAAACGATATTTAAAAAATCGGCTAAAGCGCTTCCTTTCTCTAACGAGATGAAGACGATCGGATTTCTGTTCATTCTTGTTCTCATCATTTCCGGAGCCACGCTGTTTCTGGAAGGAAGGATTCCATTCCTTCTGTTTGAACATCGTTTGGAACAGATCGGATCTCAGAACTTTGGCATTCAGGCAGCCCCGCACGAGATTGTGCTTCCCCCGCCTCTCCGCGGGAGCACGGAGTCAAAGCCTGCCACCCTTTCGCATTCCGGGGTTTTCTTTTGGACGAATGAGCAGCGGAAGGACAACGGTCTGACTGTGCTAAAATCAAGCTTGGCTCTTGACGCGGCAGCCGCAGCAAAACTCAATGATATGTTTATTCATCAATATTTTGCCCACGTTTCTGCAACTGGCCTGGGAGTCGGAGACTGGGCTGCAGATCAGCATTACGAGTTCATCACAATAGGAGAGAATCTTGCTTTGGGGAACTATAAGGACGACCAGGCCTTGGTGCAGGCGTGGATGGACAGCCCCGGACACCGGGCAAACATCTTGAACGCGAAGTATCAGGAAATCGGCATTGCGGCTGGCCAGGGAATGTACGAAGGAAGGCAGACGTGGCTGGCGGTGCAGATCTTCGGGCTTCCGTTCTCCGCGTGTCCTGCGGTAGACAGCGCGCTCTATTCCGAGATTCAAGAGCAAAAGACCAAGCTTGCTGCTGCGGCAGCCATTCTAGACGCTCAGTACGAAGAACTTAAAAAACCGGCTGCCAAGCGGGATCCAGAGTATTCTCAAAGGGTGCAGGACTACAATGCCGCAGCCGAGGCGTATAACAAGACGGCGGCTGAAATAAAGGCAATGGTTGAAACATATAACACTCAGGTTAAAGAGCAGCAGGCATGCCTGGCTGAATTCGATGCCTAATCAATATATGCATCTGTATTTTATTCGCCACGGAGAAAGCGTGTACAATGCAAAAGACACGGTTCAGCCTCCAGAAGCAGAACTTTCTAAGCTCGGCATCAAGCAGGCACAAGCGCTGGCAGAGCGGGCATCTCGTCTTCCGATTGAAGCTATACTCTCAAGTCCTTTTGTCCGTACCAGGCAGACCGCAGAAATTATCAAAGAAGCAACGGGAAAAGAGGTTATATACACGGAACTTCTACAAGAGCGCAGAAGCCCGTCTGACATTGTCGGATTGAAGCGAAAAGATCCCCGTATCATATCCATTCGGAGAGAGCTGAGGATTCATGCCAGCAACCCTGCTTGGCATTATTCCGATGAAGAAAACTTCTCTGAGCTAAGAGACCGCGCCGCCCAATTTTTAGAGTTCGTTTCTTCAAGAAATGAAGAACGCATTCTCGCGGTCACGCACGGGGATTTGCTCCGCATGGTTCTCATGGTCATGATGCTGGGGAATGAAGTCGCCCCCGACATATTCTACCGCTTCAACGATTTTTTCAAGACGCGCAATACCGGCATTACTTTGTGCATACGGCATTCAGAAAAAGGATGGCAGCTACTCACCTGGAATGACCACGCCCATTTAGGGTAGTATTCATTAAGATATATGAACCATTCCGACCAGTGGAAAAAGAAGTTGAGCAAGGAGCAGTACCACGTCATGCGGGAACAGGGGACGGAAGCCCCCTTTTCCGGCAAGTACTGGGATTCGCACGAGAAAGGCATGTTCGTGTGCGCAGCGTGCGGAGCAGAATTATTTTCTTCTGATACGAAGTTTGATTCGTCAAGCAGATGGCCCAGTTTTACCGAGCCTGCAAACCTTGAGCATGTCGTTCTCAAAGAAGATATGAGTTATGGCATGAAGAGGACCGAGGTCGTATGCAAGAGATGTGGAGCGCACCTGGGTCATGTGTTTGACGATGGCCCCAAAGAGCGGGGAGGAAAACGGTACTGCATCAACTCAGTATGCCTAGACCTCAAAAGATAATAGGCGCGTATTCGGATTTCGGTATTGACAGTTTCTATCCGCATGGTACATGTATTCTAATATACACGCAAAGGTCGAAGAATTCGTTGCTCAATATATCGCTAACGTTATGAACGGAGATAAGACCTGCGGTTGTGCACATCACCAAGCGTTCCCCGTGCTCGTCGTTCTTTTCGGCCTGTTGTTCTTGCTGGGAGAAATGAATGTTGTCGCGGCAAGCACGGTGAGCTTGGGCTGGCCCATCCTCGTCATCTTGGCTGGATTGCTCAAGCTGAGCAAGGGTATGTGCAAGTGCTGCTGATATCATACTATATTGTCGGAACACGGACCCCGCCAGTCCATGGACTGGCGGGGTTTTCGATTTTCGATCGCCATCGAGGCAATTTTTTGCTAGAATAGATTGGACATGAAGACATTGCGGATATTTAATCCCAGAACGAAGAGGAAGGAAGAGTTCAAAACAACAGACAGAAAGGCGGGGGTATACGTGTGCGGCATCACTCCGTATGACATCACGCATCTGGGGCATGCCTTTACCTACACGTTTTTTGACGTTCTCTTGCGGTATCTGCGGTACATCGGATACCAGGCGACATATGTGCAGAACCTTACCGACATTGACGACGACATCATCAAGAAGTCAAAAGAGCTGAATAAGAACTGGAGAAAGCTTGGAGAAGAGAATGCCCAGAAGTTTCTGCAGGACATGAAGTGGCTCAATAACGAACAGCCGGACGCGTATCCAAAAGCTACGGATCATATCCGGGGGATACAGGAAATGATCAAGGTACTTCTCAAGCGAGGCGTTGCCTATGCAAAGCACGGGAGCGTGTATTTTTCCATTGCCAAAGACAAGTCCTATGGCAAGCTGAGCGGGTTATCAAGGAACCGGATGTTGCCCATCGCAAATCAGCGGGGGAATGATCCCAAGGATCCCAACAAAAGGGATTCCTTGGACTTTATGTTATGGCAGGCGCGAAAGAAAGGGGAGCCCTTCTGGAATTCCCCGTGGGGGACCGGGCGCCCCGGGTGGCACATTGAGTGCAGTGTCATGTCCACTTCGTATCTTGGAGATACCGTAGACATCCATGGTGGAGGATCTGATTTGATCTTTCCCCATCACGAGAGCGAGATTGCGCAGTCTGAAGCAGCAACCGGCAAGCGATTCGTAAGGCATTGGATGCATACCGGAATGCTGAAGTATAAAGGAGAAAAGATGTCGAAGTCCCTGGGTAATCTGGTACTGATAAGGAATTTGAAGAAGAAATACAGCGCAAACGCAATCAGAATGTATTTGCTTTCCCATCATTACCGCTCGGTATTTGAATTTTATGAAAAGAATTTGAAAGGGGCACAGCAGAGGGAGGAGTTGTTTAAGAAGGTATGGCGCTTGCAGTCGCAGACAGGAAGTTCACTTAACATTTCTGAATATAGGGAAGAATTCCACAAAGCTATGAATGATGATATGAATACCCCACAGGCGCTAAAGACCATGGAACGCCTGGCTAAGCGCATCCTCAAAGAAAAAGAAAAGAATATTACCGCAGCCAAGGCGTTTCTAAACATCGCATTCGGCATTATGGGTCTGACCATAGAATACCAATGACCAAGAACCTGAAAACCCCTAAAACCGCGCTTGCCGTGTTTGCGCATCCTGACGACATGGATTTCAGCTCGTCTGGAACCATCGCAAAATGGGCTTTACGAGGGGCGATTATTACCTATTTGGTGTGTACAGACGGAAGCAAGGGTTCGGAAGATCCAAAGATCACCCCGCGAAAGCTGGCCGCGATCCGCAAGAAGGAACAGCTTGAAGCCGCCAAGATCCTCGGCGTGAAAGATGTCATATTCCTCGGACATCGCGACGGAGAGCTCGTCGTAGATATGAAGCTTAAAGAGGCCATTGCCAGGGTGATCCGGCAAAAGAAGCCGGACCTGGTCATTACCCTGGACCCCACGTTCCTATATTCCACGAAGCGCGGTTTTGTGAACCATTCAGACCATCGGGCAGCTGGTCAAGCCGCGATTGACGCCGTGTTTCCTCTGGCGCGCGACCGCCTAAATTTTCCTCTTCACGAGAAGCAGGGACTGGTCCCGCACAAGACAAACATACTGCTCTTGGTATCCTTTGACGAGCCCGAGCACTTTGAGGATATCACCAAGACCTTTGCGAAGAAGCTGAAGGTCCTCCAAGCGCACAAGAGTCAGGTCGGAGATGCAGATCCTTCCTTTGCAAAGCGCATACGAGACCGCGCACGCCAGCTTGGGAAGAAGGCCGGAATGTCGTATGCGGAGGGATTCAAAAAAATCGAGCTTTTATGACAGAACAAGAGGCCCTTGATTATCACAAGAAGAAACGCGGCAAGATTGAGATTGCCGCCAAGACCTCAATTAGGACCAAGAAGGACTTACGCCTCGCATATACTCCAGGGGTCGCGTT
This sequence comes from Parcubacteria group bacterium, assembly GCA_016203945.1. Classification (GTDB taxonomy): domain Bacteria; phylum Patescibacteriota; class Minisyncoccia; order Minisyncoccales; family UBA10102; genus JACQLT01. The sequence goes on from JACQLT010000003.1 coordinate 33,741, forward strand.
TGCATCCCTGGCCATTGCAAAAGACAAGACGCAAGATCGCGTGCTGACAAACAAGGGAAACTCCGTAGCCATTATCACAGACGGCACCGCTGTTCTTGGCCTTGGGGATATCGGGCCGGAAGCCGCAATTCCGGTCATGGAAGGAAAATCAGCCATCTTCAAGTCGTTTGCAGGCATTGACGGATACCCCATTTCCCTGGCCGAGAAAGATCCAAAGAAGATCATTGATATTATCCTTGCCTTAGCACCCAACTATGCCGGCATCAACCTGGAAGACATTTCAGCTCCTCGATGCTTTGAGATTGAGCGCACCTTACGGAGGAAACTTGAGATCCCTGTGTTTCACGACGACCAGCACGGAGCCGCGATCATTGTTGTAAGCGCGCTCGTCAACGCGCTCTCTCTTGTAAAGAAGAAAGCAGAAGACATTAAGCTCGTGGTCAACGGAGCAGGGGCGGCCGGCATTGCGACAATCCATCTTCTGCTCGCATACGGAGTAAAACACATCACCGCTGTGGACAAGCAGGGCATTCTTCACAAAAGAGCAAAGGGCATGCACAAGTACCAAGCGGAAATTGCAGCCCTGATCAATCCAAAAAGAAGAGGAGGGCTTAAAGAGGCGATTGAGGGAGCGGATGTCTTCATCGGATTCTCCGTCGGAAACGTTCTGACAAAATCCATGGTGGCTTCCATGGCAAAGAAGGCCATTGTGTTCGCGTGTGCGAATCCAACGCCAGAAATCAACCCAAAAGATGCAAAACAGGCGGGCGCATATATTGTTGCAACCGGAAGATCCGACTATCCAAATCAGATCAACAACGCGCTTGTGTTCCCCGGACTCTTCAAGGGATTGCTTGAGGCGGGAGCAGCTGAAATTACTCCGCAAGCCATGATCTGCGCCGCAACCTGTCTTGCCGGGCTGGTAAAGAAGCCGAGTCCCGGCAACATCGTCCCTTCGCTTTTTAATCGGAGGGTGGTGGAAACCGTGGCCTTTACCATACGCCAGCCCGGGGTGTGCGTGTGCAAGTATTGACAAGCGCTCTTGAAAAGAGGGAAGGTAGAGTAATCATGAAGAAACCTAAAAACGAGAGTAAGCGAGACCGATTTCGCCGCTTAGCCCAGCGCAGGACGAATTTGGTTATTAAGCGCTTGAAGATTCTTGGCAACTGCGCGGATAAGGGAAGGTACGAATACATGAAAGAGGATATGGAGCGCATCTTCACTGCCATAGACAGAAGATTGAATAAAACGAAAGCAAGGTTCGATCTCCCTGTAGATAGAGAAGAGTTTAAGCTATGATTAATACAGAACATCTTTTGAAAGTTACCGCAGTTTGGACAAGCATTGTCTACGTTGTCTGTTTTGCGGTCATCGGGTTTTTCCCCGGAGTTCGCCCGGGATTTATGATGTACGGCTTGCATATGAACGTTGCTGGTTGGCAGAATATCTTCAGCTTCCAGACGCTTCTTTCCGGCCTGATTATCTGGAACATCATTGCAGGGCTCTCGGTGTGGCTTTTTGCCTTTCTTTTCAACAATATTAAGAAGTGAGAATAGCAAGCGAGAGAAGAAAATACCGTATGGTACGCCCAGCGGTTTTTCTTTAGAGATGTTAGAATAAGGATATGGAGCCGTTAGCTTCAAAAATACGGCCAAAAAGCTTAAAGGAGTTTGTCGGCCAGGAGCATCTGGTGGGGGAGAGCAAACCCCTCAATATTGCGATTGCCCAGAAGCACCTTTTTTCTTTCATCCTCTGGGGCCCGCCGGGTTCCGGGAAAACAACGCTGGCAAGAATATATGCAAAGAGCCTCAACGCAAAACTGTATGCGCTTTCTGCGGTGTCAGCAGGCAAGGCAGACATTAAAAAAATCATAGATAATGAAGCAGGGGATAGTCCCAAGGTTCTATTCTTGGATGAGATCCATAGGTTCAATAAAGCGCAACAAGATTTTCTTTTGCCCTATGTGGAATCAGGAGAGTTGACCCTGATCGGAGCCACAACCGAAAACCCAAGCTTTGAGGTAATTCCGCCATTGCTTTCCAGATGTCGCGTGTTTGTGCTCAACGAGCTTTCTGGCGAAGAAATGGCAAAGGTCATCAAGCAGACAGGGCTCAAGCTCGACAAAAAGGCAACCGATTGGCTGGTCGCCATGGCAAATGGTGACGCGCGCCAGGCAATCACGATGCTTGAAAATACCAAGGAGCTGTATGGCACAATTACGGTAGGAACGCTGAAAGATACGCTTCAGTCAAAATTCCTTCGATACGATAAAAAAGGAGAAGAGCATTACAACACCATCTCGGCCTTCATCAAGAGTATGAGGGCTTCCCAGCCAGACGCCGCCCTGTACTATCTGGCGAGAATGATTGACGCTGGCGAAGACCCAAAGTTCATAGCCAGGAGAATGGTCATATTCGCTTCAGAAGACATTGGACTAGCTCACCCAACGGCTCTTGTCGTCGCAGACGGAGTATTCCGCGCGGTGGAGATCATCGGGCTTCCGGAATGCGCCATAAACCTTGCGCACGGCGTTGCCTACCTATGCGAGTGCAAGAAGGATAAGAGCGCGTACGAGGCCTATTTCAGGGCGGCAGCAGACGTAAAAGAATACGGAAATCTACCGGTTCCCCTGAAGATCAGGAATGCCCCGACCAAACTCATGAAAGAATTGGAATACGGAAAGGGCTATGAGAAATATGCGAAAGAAGACCTGCTGCCAGAGAGATTGAAAGGGAAGAAGTATCTTTTCAAAAAACAGCATTGACCGCACCAGTTGGAAGGGGAATAATGGAGGAAGAATCCAAACTCTAGAAAGAGAAAGGTCGAGGCCAATTCCATACATCTTTTTAACTTCTAACAGGATGAAGCCAATAGGAAAAGTTTCTCACTACTACGACAAGGCGGGGGTGGCCATTATAGAGCTTCAAGATACCCTGAAAATTGGCGATAGGATCCGGATTGAAAGGGGAGAGAACGTTTTTGAGCAGGGGGTTTCCTCCATGCAGGTGGATTACAAGCCGGTAGAGAAGGCGGGGAAAGGGGATACGGTGGGTATTAAGATAGACCAGAGGGCCAAGGAAGGATCACTCGTGCTTTTGCTGGAATAAGAGCGGTCCGCGCTTGCAGCAGGCAGGGAAAACTTGGCAGGGAAAACTTGGCTTAGCTAAGGTATTATTAGAGTATGATTTCGTTTGAGCAGTTTAAAGAGATTAAGTTGAAGGTAGGGGAGGTGGTTGCCGCAGAACCTATAGAAGGGTCAAGCAAGCTTTTGAAGCTTAAAGTTTCTTTAGGCGATCCTTCGACGGACTCAGGACAGGGGATTCGGCAGATTATAGCCGGCATTGGAAAGAAGTATGCGCCAGAACAGTTGATTGGCAGGCAGATTGTTATTGCGGCAAATCTGGAACCAAAGCAGATGATGGGCGAAGAGAGCCAGGGCATGCTTCTTGCTGCCGACAGTCCAGAGGGTCCCGTATTTCTTATCCCAGAGCAGCCGGTTCCTCCAGGCACCAATATCCGCTAGACATATATAACGGGGAAACCAGGGTTAGTTACCTATAGTTTATGGAACCAGAGAATATTTTAAAAGGAAGAATGGCCGAAAGTTTGGTGGAGGAGTTACTAAAAAAGAGTGGCAATAAAGTTTACCGTTTCGGCTACGAAGCTGTTTTACAGAATTTAACTCAATTAGAAAAAGCATTTGATAGAGAAAACGAAGTAGGCGAAAGAATAAGATCTATCCCTGATTTTATCGTGATTAATAAACAAGGAAAGCCATTCTTTGTTGAAGTAAAATTCAGAACAGATTTAACTGTCTATAATAAAGATATTAAACAGATCGGTTTTATAGAAAAGTTTTGGAAAGCAAAGATAATCGTATTAACAGTCAAACAGCCCTATTTTAGGGTTTCTAATAGCCCTTATCTAAATGAAAAGCAAGCATGGAATTTGATTTCCCTAAGAGATGATCGCGATTTCGATATTCCAGATGATTCTATAAAAGCTTGCGATGCGCTAGCAGAAAAGTATTATAAAAAAAGAAACTCAAAGGATAATTGATTGTGCTCTGGACAAGTGTAGGAAATTATGTAGGATGTTTGTAGTACAAGGAGGAGGAAACTTCATGGCAATTGGGTTTCGGGTGCTTCCACACAGCGTGCGCCCGGGCGTTCAAATCGCCGAGATCCTCATTAACGGCAGCATGGTTGCCGCCATCTATCCAGACGGAGAGAAGGGGATTAAGCTCGTCAGCGCGCATATGAAAGAAGTGCGCCAGGATGACGGGACGACGTCCGTGCCACCGATCCCTGCCGTGCTGATTGAGTTCGACCACCAACCCTACACCATTGAGGGAGGAAGGATCGTAAGGCATCCTTGAGAATAAAGAAGACTCGGAGGATCAGAAATGGCAGTTCGAGAGGCGAGCGCTTCTCGCGGATGTCGGCATCGATGGCGTCCTGTACCTACTATCCAAAAAAACGACCTCCTTTTCCATCTTCTCTTGCACGGGTGCACGAAATGCGGGAGGACCCGCGCTCGAGCCCTCTTCTTCTCCTGGAAAGAGATCAGATTGAGCGCCTGGCAGTATTCCCCAAACCCCGGATTTCAGCTCGAACTGGAAGAACCCGACTGCCCAGACGAGGACCCGTACAGATACGCCTAAGGGCCCCTTGCAGAATCTGATTCTGCTCGGGGCCCCCTTTTTATTTTAGGTTTTTACCACAGTTAATCCCGCAACGAATTCTGGAGATAGGGGAGTGGTCACTTCAATTCTTTGCCTCCGTGGAATTTCTTATGCACCTCGCGAAGCTTTTGGCTCGTGACATGGGCGTAGATCTGGGTTGCGGTAATGCTTTTGTGGCCTAGGAACTCCTGGATGGTGCGGAGGTCTACTCCTTGAGAGAGGAGGTCTGTGGCAAAGGTATGGCGCATGACGTGCGGCGTGGTAAATGAAGGGATGCCGGACATCACGACATACCGCTTGAGGGACTTCTGGATAGAACGGGGAGTGAGGCGGTGGGGGTCTTTGCCTTTGCCTCTATAGGCCACAAAAAGGGCATCATGGTTGTCTTTTCTAGCCTGGAGGTACTTGGAAAGCCAGGAAAGCGCGCGGGCCGAGAAATAGACGGTCCTAGTCCTTCCGCCCTTGCCCCTGATGCTTACCTCGAGTTCTTCCGCTCCGGGCCGTATCTTAATCTGGTCTTGATCCAATGCTACGAGCTCTGATATGCGCATTCCTGTGGAAAAAAAGGTCTCAATAATAGCCCTGTCGCGCAATCCGTGGAATGTTGAGGTATCTGGCGCGTCAAGGAGCTTTTGGAGCTGTTCTAAGGTGAGAAAGCGGATCTGCCTGTCTTCTTTATCTTTTGCAAGCTTTATGTTCTCTGAAGGGAGAGAAAGGATATTGTGATTCGCAAAATAGTTCAAAAGAGCCCGGAGCGCTATAAGGTAGTAGTTCTGTGTGGACTTTTTGAGCTGTTTGCCAGAACTGCGGGAGAGGAAGACCCGATAGTCCCAGACGTGTTGGGGAGTGAGCTCGTGGGGTTTGAGACCTCCTAGATTATTCGCTTTCAGCCAGTCCAGAAACTTTTTGAGAAATCTTCCGTAATTTTCCTGCGACTTGGAGGATAATCCCTTTTCTATATCTAACCAGTCCAAAAACTCCGTCAGGTACTGGGGAATGGGTTTTTGACTCTGCTCCATATACCGATACGCTTAAGTATAATTATGCGAACCTCTATATATCTACAATATGCCATCCCCTAGGTAGGGGTGTCAAGTACCCTTGCTTCGACAAGTACCCAAGTGCCTTTTGTGTGGTATGGTAGATATATGAGGCTCACAAAAAGAACTGAGGCACGCCGTATATACAGCACTTCGCCTCGAGCAAAGCGTCTGGAGGGAAAGGTTAAAAACGTCGGGATTCGGCCAAAGCGTAAGCAGCCGAAGTCCAGGTAGAGAGTTACGGGATCAGGGTCTTGAAGCGCTCCCAGAGACCCTGGAAGCCTCCTTGGGACTCAAGTTCGGTCTGGAGCTCCCGAGACAGCTCTTCCTTTTCTTTTTCCAGTTCGGGCTCAATGCGCCACCATACGTACTTTGTCCACAGATCTCGGGCAATGATCCACACCTTGTTCAATATCGGCAGCAATTCCTGATTCCATACTTGTTGCATAGCTCGGGGAAGGGCGAGAAGGATCTGCTCTACCACTCCCTTTGCCTCGTCCAGGGTCTGCGGTGGCATAATGAGACCGGAAGACGCGATCATCCCTGCCATCATCACTCCCCCGAGCAATGTTTTTATATTCATCGCAGTTTTTTTCTTGCAGACGCTACACGTTCCAGTGTTTCTTTTTTTCCAAGTACCGTAGCCACCTCAAAGGGTCCCGCAGAAGCTTCCTTTCCCGTCAAGGCAACTCTCATGGGCCAAAGCCACACTCCCCTACTCCCTTGTCTCTCTGCATGTGGCATAACAATTGTTTCTATGATTTCTTTGTTCCAATCTTTTTCTTCAATTGACTGCAATACTGTCGCAAGCTCCTGAAGGGCCTTTGATATGTCTTTCTTGGAAACGTCTTTCCAGACAAGTAGGTCGGCCGAATATTCCGGCTTCTTGAAAAAGAAATCTAAAAGTTCTGGAACTTCGAAAAGTTTTTTGATGCGTTCCTGGTACAGCCGCACCATGGGTTCTACCGTTTTAAGAGAGGCGTCTGCGACGAGTCCAGCTTCCTTCAGATATGGTATGGAAAGCTCAGATAATTTCTGGAGGGACATCTGCCTGATGAAAAACGCATTTATCCATTCCAGCTTGCGTAGCTGCAACATGGCTCCTCCTTTCTGCACGCGTTCCAGGGAGAATTCTTTGATGAGGGAAGACAAAGAGAAGATTTCTTTTTCTGTTCCGGGATTCCATCCCAAGAGCGCCAAGAAATTGATGATTGCTTCAGCGAGATATCCTTGTTTGCGGAAATGCGCGATTGAAAAGTCGCCATGGCGCTTTGAAAGCTTCGTCCGGTCTTCCCCAAGAATGAGGGGCAGATGGGCGTACAGCGGCCGTTTGAGCCCCAGGGCTTCTTGCAAGAGGATTTGCTTTGGGGTGTTGGAAATATGGTCTTCCCCTCGGATGACGTGAGTGATATCCATGGCTGCGTCGTCCACCGTGGCAGAAAAGTTGTACAGGGGCGTTTCCCAGTCCTTTGCCACGACGATATCCCCCATCAAGCCGGTATCAAACTCAATGTTTCCCCGTATGAGGTCGTGAAACTTCACTTTGCGGGGTTCTAGTGCGAATCGGATGACCGAAGGCTCCCCGTTCTTCTGCCTTTGTTCCGCCTCCTCTGCTTTCAATGCTCTGCATTTGCCGCTGTATTTGGGTGTCTCTCCCCTGCTTATCTGATCCTGGCGCAGGGCTTCCAACTCGTCTTCCGTGCAAAAGCAATAGTAGGCTTTTCCCTTTTGGAATAGGGTTTGCAGTGCCTCTTTGTAGATATCAACTCGTTCTGACTGGCGGAAAGGGCCTTCGTCCCATGCGAGTCCGAGCCATGTCAGGTTTTCCAAGAGATCCTCTTCCCATCTCTTTTCCGAGCGCTCTTTGTCCGTGTCTTCAATGCGCAAAAGAAAAACGCCGCCCTCTTTTCTTGAAAACAGGTAGTTGAAGAGAGCGGTTCTCGCGTTCCCCATGTGCAGGGGCCCCGTAGGAGATGGAGCGAATCTGGTGCGAATACCAGTTGCCATGGGTTCACGCTATCACGCTGTCTTGAGATATTCAACTAAGACGCGAGCAGCTATATTCGCGGCTTCCGGCCGTGCGAATGACTTGGCGGCTGCCGCCATTTTCTGCAGTTCTTCTGTATGGCTGAACAGGTACCTGAGCTTTTCTAGGAAGAAGCGCGGGGTAAGGTTTGATTCTTCCAATACGAGAGCGGCTCCAGTTTGGGCGTACCGGTACGCGTTGCGCACCTGGTGGTTCTGGGCAGATTCTGGAAGCGGCACCAGAATGGCGGGCTTTCCTAAGGCCGCCAGTTCAAATATGGTGGCGGCTCCCGACCTGCTAAGGATAAGGTCTGAGGCCGCGTACGCGTGCCGCAGGTCGGTCTCCCGCATGAAAGACACCACATGAAAGTATTTCTCCATGGCAGGATTGATGACAACCGCGGCTTCTTTACGCACCTGGTCCGCGTTCTTGAAGCCCGCCTGGTGGATAATCTCAAAGTCGGAGAGCAGATCGTCCAAAGAAGCCAGGATCATGTCGTTCATGCGCTGAGACCCTTGCGACCCGCCGAGGACCAGGAGTACCGGCTTGTCTCCCACGAGGTTGAAGATTGAAGTTGCCTCCTCCTTGCTTCCAGTCAGCATCTCTCTGCGCACGAAGTTTCCGACATGCATTACTTTTGAACTCTTGAAGTCGGGGGTTTTGGGATATGAAGTGAATACCTTGAGCGCAAAGTGCGAAGCAAAGACATTCGCCCTTCCCGGCACGGCGTCTGATTCGTGAAGAAATACCGGGACTCCCAGCATTCTGGCTGCGATCGTTATCGGCAAGGCCCCGTATCCTCCTTTACTGAAGACGACATCCGGAGAGAAGAAGAAGATCTTCCAGAAGGCCTGCATAATTCCTATCGGCATTTTGACGGCCATATCCAGGATGTTCTCAAGAGTCGGAAGAATTCCTCCGTATCTCCGGATTTTGCCCGCCAACACCGTGCCGGTCGCAATTCCCTCATGGGACAGGACGAGCTTTGCAAATTCGTCCTTGGGCCCCAGGTATAGGAACTTCAGATCTTTTGCAGGCACGACACGCCTCAGTTCCCGGATAAGGGCCACGAGCGGCACGACGTGTCCTCCAGTTCCTCCTCCCGTAAGCAAGATTTTCATGTTTTTTGTTCTCTCGAAGCGTTAAGCAATAATCCGATGGCGATAAGCTCTGATACAAGGGCAGATCCCCCATAGCTCACGAAAGGCAAGGGAATGCCGGTGAGCGGAAGAATGCCAGCTAGAGCTCCGATGTTCACGAAGGCCTGTATAGAAATCCAGGAGACGATGCCGACGGCAAGAAGTTGCGGAAACCTGTCTTTAATCGCGGCAGCTATGAAATAGCCACGGAGCGCGAACGCAAGAAACAGCAGGACGAAAAGTGAGGCTCCAATAAACCCCGCCTCTTCTGAAAATACGGCAAAGATGGAGTCCGACATGGGCTGCGGGAGAAAGCCGAATTTCTGCACGCTCAGCCCGAGTCCTCTTCCGAACAATCCTCCTGACCCGATGGAAATGAGCGCCTGCTTGATCTGATATCCGCTTCCCAGGGGATCCAGCGAGGGATCAAGAAATGTCTGGATGCGGGCCATTCGGTATGGGGCAACCTTGATCAGCAAGAGGACGGCCGCTATCCCCAGCCCTCCAAGAGCAAGGATGTGCGAGATCGGAGTTTTTGCTGAGAAATACATAATGCTGGCAATCAGGGCGAGAACAATGAGGGTGCCGAGGTCCGGTTGGGCGATGAGAAGGAGGGCCGCCACTCCCAGGATAGCAAGAAAAGGAAGCAGCGTCTGCCAGAATTCCGGGCTCTTCCCTTTTCCGAAATTCCTTTTCTCCATTCTGGAATCCAGCCAGGCCGCAAGATAAATGATAAAAGCGAGCTTGAAGAGCTCGGATGGTTGAAATGAGAATGAGCCGAGGAGTATCCATCTGCTGGCTCCCCCGCTCGCCCCTCCGACAACAGGGAGAAATACGGCTCCCATGGCAGCCAGGCTCCCCAGGAGAAGCAGAGGGCTTTTTTTCTTCAAAAGTTTCAGGGAAAACATGTATGCAATGCCTCCCAGCACTAATCCCGGCAGAAGGCCAAAGAGCAGCTGATGGTTCAAAAAGAACAGCGTGCTCCCTGTCTTTTGACGAGAGAACGAAGCAGAAACGCTCGCCAGGACGAGAATGCCAAGGAAGACCAGGAGTACGATGGTTGCGACAAGAACAAGATCCGGTTTATTTCTTTTTTTTTGCATATTTCATCACGTATCGTTTAAACTGATCTCCGCGATCTTTGAAATCTCTGAACATATTGAATGAGGCCGATGCCGGGGAAAGCAAGCATATATTCCCTTTCGGGGTGTGCGCGTAGCTTAGGCGTACCGCCTCTTTCATGTCTGAAGCAATACAGTGAGAAATGTTTTTTCTTACATCCCGGAGGATCTTCTTGCCAGTATCCGGAAATAGGATGAGGAGGCGAACGCTGCTTTTTTCAATCTCATGGGCAAGTTCTCGGTACGACAGTCCCCTATCCAGCCCTCCTGCGATCAAAGTATGCGGGTGTAGCTTCTTGAGGGCAGCATATGTTGCCGCAGGATTTGTTGCAGCGGAATCGTTCACGAACGTAATGCCTCGAAATGTTCCAACCGGCTCCATCCTATGAGCAAGCGGCTTGAATTTCCTGATGGCAGCAGCCACCCCCGTTTTAGAAATGCCGAGCAATTTGCCGACGATAACCGCAGGTTCCGTTGCCGCCACCCATGCTATTCCAGACCGAGATTTTTCTATTCTTTTCTTTCTAGTAAATGGAATCTTCCTTCCTTTGGAGAGCCGGGCAAGACTTGCCGCGTTTCTGTTCTGAGCGTCATATATGACGATGTCTCCCTTTTTTTGGAACCTGGCAATGTTTGATTTTGCTTTCAAATATTCTTTCAGGGTTCCGTGGCGATCCAAATGCTCTGGAAACACGTTGAGAATTATTGCGATATGCGGACTTTGCTCGAGATCTGCCAGCTGAAAGCTTGAGAGCTCGTATACGAAAACGTCCCCCTGTTTTGCTTTTTGCAGCAGAGAGAGCGAAGGAGTCTCAATATTGCCCACCAGAAAGGCGCGCCTCCCCGCTTCTTTGAGTACGCCGTATATAAGCGAAGATGTTGTGCTTTTACCTTTTGTTCCTGTGACGCCTATGATGGTTCCGGGGCAGTTGGCAAAGAACAGGGCGGTTTGTGACGTGGCCCTTTGGCCGTTCCGCATGTATGGTTTTATCTTCCAGAGCGGAATGCCCGGAGATCGCACCAAAACATCATACTTTGGGATCGCCCTAAGGTAATTTTTGCCCAAATGCCATATGACGCGTTTCTTACGACCGTGAGAAACGCGGTATTGCTCATCTGCAACTCCGAAGCGCTGCTCTAGAAATTTTTTCCTCAAAAACAAAAAAGTGTCTTTCCCTTCTCTTCCAAACCCGAGGATAAGAATTGATTTGTTTTTGAGCTCTGAAAGCAGCATTCTGCATACAGGATATCACAGGTTTTGCCCAAAAAAAAGTAGGGCCCGAGGAGGTCCTACATGACTAAGTCAAGGAATTTTTGAGAATACGCGCAAGCGCAGGAGGAACGAGGTTGCGTTTGTTCCACGAACGCAGAATTTTATTCGCTTCCCTAGTATCCTTAGTCCGATCAAGGATGGAAAGGGCGGCGTTGACCTCTTCTGAGGTGCCGACGCACTCGAAAGGCTTGAATCCCCTCTCCCCCGTGAGCTGGCCCATGAGAGGCGCGAGAGATTTGTCCTTGAGAAGATTCTTGTTGAAGATTCTTTCTAGGGTTTTTTGCGCGACGAACGGAGAAATAATAATGTAGGTAAACAAGCATTTAGGGCATCTGCCGCACCACGTTTGGGCCCTAGTTTTTCGAGCGTTATTGCAGCTCATGAATACCGAGAAATATTTTGGAAAGCAGCTAAAGATTTTTGCGATCTGCAGGTCAGAAAGCGGTCGCAAAAAACTGAAATACTCAAGGTCTTGCAAAAGAAACTGCTTGGAATATCGGCGAAATCGTTTCTCAAAGTCAAAGCTTTTTGAATATTGATGGTTTATCGTATTCCCGAGATATCGCACGTTCCCTTCGTTTGAGCTCTTTTCGTTTGAGACCGCGACGAACCTGTAATCAAAGAGCGCTGCCACAAGCGCGCCGAGAAACGCAAGATAAGCTGAGAACGGCGTGTGCCCGTTCAAAAATCCTTTCCTGTTGAGCTCAAGGAGCTTTGGGTCAATCGTGCGCAGGACCGTGATTGGGGATTTCCCCCCCGCTCTTTTGATGATGGCCAGTTGCGGCTTTTTTGGATTAAGGACAAAGGGCCGGACATCCATGCGCTTTAAGAGCTCAAGGGTTACCGCAGAATCTTTTCCTCCTCCCACCGGCACTAATATTCTATTTTTTAAGCGGAAAGAGTGTTTTGCCGAAGCGAAGGCGAACACTTTTTCCGCTGTAATGGCAAGAAAGTTTTTCTTGGTAAAATCGATCTTATTCTGATAAAAGAACTCTCCGAGGCCCCGCACGAAAAGATTCTTCCACCAGGCAAGCTGTCGTGCATCCAAAGTTTCATCCTGCACGATAATTTGAGGGCTGCAAGTTGCCTTCCAATAGCTGGGCAGTTCCATCATGCCAAGATGAAATACAAGATTATTGAGAGCGCTCTTCCCCACTCTCTTGAGATTTTTTTCTCCTACATTTTTTATGAGAGCTTTGGGAGTAAACCGAATATCGGGGGGAACCCTAAAGTCAAATGAGACGTGCAGGTCCCCTCCCTGGAGCTTGTATGAATATCCTTTGTAGAAAAACTTGGGATAGCGCGTTCTGAGTTGCGAGATGGTCATCCGAGTAGGCGTATTGCAATGCCGGCTATTGCCGTGACAATGCCGATGACCCAGAAGCGCATGGTGATCTGGAAGTGCGGCCAGCCGATTGCCTCAAAGTGATGATGAATAGGGGTCGCAAGAAACACTTTGCGTTTCAGGAACTTTTTTGAGAAGAACTGTATGATCGCAGAGCCCGATTCCAGTACCAGGGGAAACCCGATGATCGGGAGCACGAGCACGGAATCTGTAAGAAAGGCCACGACCGTGAGGGTTGCTGTTAACCCCATCATGCCCGCTTCCCCCATATAGAACTTGGCAGGAGGAATATTAAACCAAAGAAAGGCCAATATGGTTCCCACGAGCGCGATGCAGAAGGCAGCTAAGTCAATCTGGTGCTGAGCGAAGGCAATAACCGCATATGCTCCGAATATAGAGGCAAAGGTTCCTCCCGCAAGGCCGTCTAAGCCGTCTATGATGCCGCCAGAATATGTGGCGAGCATGACGATAAGGAAGATGGGAATGTAGAGCCAGCCGAGCTGAATATCCCCTCCTCCTGGAATGTGCAGAGTGCTCCATCCGAGCTTCTCGTAGAACCACCATGCTCCTGTCAATCCAATAAGGGCGACAAGAAGGAGGCGATATCGCAGACTCAGACCAGCCCCGTATTTTTCCATGAGAGGCCACAGGCGTTTCAGTATCTTGTGGGAAGGGGTGACGATCACTTGGAGAATATCGTCTACAAATCCGACAAAGCCGGCTGCGAGTAGGGTCGCCACCGGGAGCCAGGTTTGCGAGCGGCTCAGAAAATTGAACGATTCCAACGGCCAGACGCCGGCTTTTTCAAGCAGGAAGAAGAGGAAGGCGAGAAACGGAGGTACGAGCCACACGAGCAATCCGCCCAAGCGTGGAACAGAGGTTTCTCCTTCCGTGTGGAATTTTTGGAACACCGGCAGAGCTCCCCCACCCAAAGCTTTTGTCCTTACTTCTTTGCGCCAGAGCTTGTGGCGCACAAGGAATGAGAGCAGGGAGGGAGCCAGCAGAAAGGCGACCAAGAATCCCGTGGTTCCGGCGAGCGCTATCTTTATCACGCTGAATGAAAGAGAGGATATCATGTGATTCACCAAATATAGCCGTCATGCGTCCAGTCAACAAGCTTGCGCATTTCCCCAAAGCGGTCTCCCGTTCCCAGGATGACGTTGACGGTGTACCCTTTGTTCTTGGGGCTCTGCAGGAGAAGGATGAGGGTTCCTTGCGCCAGGTCTGTCTGGCCGGTCTTTCCTCCGAGAACCTTGGTGCGCCAGCCGTTTGAGTGCACGAATTCATTCGTGTTGACGTAGGGGCCGAATTCGGGAAGCACGAGGATCTTGAACACCTCGGGATGCTCCCGCTTTATGAACACGGCGAGCTCGGCAAGATCTTTGGCGCTTGAGAGGTTCGGCAATTTCTCAGGATTCTCCGGATCAAGGCCGTTCGGATTTACGAACAAAGTGTTCGTCAGCTTCAGGGTGTCTGCCCGATGGTTCATGCGGTTGATGAAGTGCTCTTGCCCGATGTGCTCAGCTAAGGCTGTTGCCGCGTCATTGCTTGATTCTAAGAGCAGAGGGTACAACATCTCCTGCACGGAAAGCGTCTGTCCCTTTAAAAGCTTTCCCTGATCCCCTTCTTCTGCGAGAGCTTTGGCGCTTACGAGGATTTGCTCCTCTGGGCCGTAGGATTCCAGAGATACGAGAGCCGTCATGAGTTTCGTGAGAGAAGCGATCGGAAGCGCGCGATCCTGGTTTTTTGCGAATAGCACCTGCCCCTCCCTTCCCGGAACAACAAGAAAGCTGAATGCGGCTGCAGCTCGGATATCGGGAGCTGCGACGCCGGATTTTAGCGTCGGCCGGATTTCCTCAAGCTGTTTTTGCAGAGCGTCTGCAGAGGAATCTGCCGACAGGCGAGCTAACTCATGCCAGAAGAACAGATCCTTAAGCATGGAAATTCCCGTGCCCACAAGAAACCACAGGGCAAAGCTTGTGAGGCAGGCTCCAAGGAATATCTTCGTATTGCGCGTCATTTTTTTACCACCTTGATGCCGAGCTCCTTGAGCTGCTCCTTTGAAATTTCTGCGGGAGACGCCATCATGGGATCTCTTGCGTCGCCGGTCTTGGGAAATGCGATGACTTCCCTGATGGAGGGCTCATTAAGCATGACTGCCAGGAAGCGGTCAATGCCGGGTGCCATGCCGCCGTGGGGCGGGACCCCGTAGCTGAAAGCTTCCAGCAGGTGCGAAAATTGCTTGCGCATCCCCTCTTTGGAATGGCCCATGATTTCAAACACGGCTTCCAGAACCTGTATGTTTGAGGTTCTCAGGCTTCCTCCCCCTATTTCAGATCCATTCAGCACGAAGTCGTACTGGTAAGCGAGTATGGAGCCAGGATCCTTTTTCATTGCTACAATGTCTTCTGTCTGCGGGCGCGTGAATGGATGGTGCACGGCATCCCATCGGTTCTCGCGCTCTTTCCATTCAAACATGGGAAAGTCAACGATGAATGCGAACGCAAGCTCGTTTGGGTCTTTTAGATCCTTCCTGATGTCCGGCTTGTCGCTATTCCATCTTTCTTGCGCCTCCTTGTAAGAGATGCGCGGGAAAGGGTTTTGTTGGATCTTTTTTTCAGGGAACAGTTTCTGCACGATTTCGGTGTAGAGACGCTCTACGAGATTTAGGATGTCTTCTTGCGTGGTGAAAGACATTTCAAGGTCCAGCTGGGTAAATTCCGGCTGCCTGTCCGCTCTTGGATCCTCGTCGCGAAAGCATTGCGCTATCTGAAAATAGCGCTCAAATCCGGCAACCTGCAGGAGCTGCTTGTACTGCTGGGGGCTCTGCGGAAGGGCGTAAAAGGTTCCTGGATACAGACGCGAAGGCACGACGTAGTCGCGCGCCCCCTCCGGAGTTGACTTGCTGAGGATGGGAGTTTCTATCTCAACGAATTTTTCTTTGCTCAAGAACTCCCGCATGAACTGGATGACGCGATGGCGCAGCACAAGGTTGCGCTTCATGCGTTCTCTTCTTAGATCTAGGTACCGGTAGCGCAGACGCTTCTCTTCTTCAATCTCGTATCCTTCTGTATCCAAAGGAAAGGGAGGCGTCTTTGCTTCAGAAAGTATTGTGATCGTTTGTGCTTGCACCTCCACGCTTCCTTGAGGGGTTTCATTGGTCATGCCTTCAGGCCGCTTCTGGCACACGCCTTGTATCTCAAGCACCCACTCGGGCCGTACCCGTTCTGCTATCTTGTACGCTTCTTCGTGTTTGGGCGTGCACACAACCTGTACGATTCCTGTCCTGTCCCTCATGTCCAAAAACACGAGCTTACCATGGTCTCGCCGTATGTTCACCCATCCGGCAATCTTTATATTTTCCCCGACATGTCGGGAAGCTTCACTATTCAGCACCCTGTTCATTGAGACAGTATACCACGATTGTTCCGTACAGGAAGTATTTCTAGCGCACTAACTGGGTCCGCTTCGCTTCTTCGTAGAAATTCAGGACTTGTTTTGCGATGACCGGCCACGCGTATCGCTGAGCTTCTTTTTTTCCCCACGCGCCGAGTTCTTTTCTCAACTGAGGCTTTTTAATAAACCGGTCAATCGTTTCAGCCAGCAGGCGGGAGTTTCCCACGGGGACGAGCCCAGACGCCCCTTTGGTGCCTTCCAAGAACTGCCGATATCCCCGATTCGCAAATGCGACGATAGGAAGGCCGCACGCCATGGCTTCCAGGAGCACCATGCCAAAGCTCTCTCCGTAGAGAGCTGGGCTGCAGAAGATGTCTGCCTGCTGATATGCGGAGATTAGCTCTTCATCGGTTTTCTTTCCGAGAAACCGTATATTTTGCAATTTGTTCTTTTTTATAAATGCCGCGCACTTTTTTTGTTCTTCTCCCTCTCCCACGACAAGGAGCCGCAGCTGCGGGCGCGTCTTCTTGTCCTGAGCAGGGTCGAAGGGCTGGAGCAGCTTCATTGCTTCTAGCAGCAAGAGAAGTCCTTTGCGTTCTTCCAGACGCCCCACAAATAACAAGGTTATGGCGTCGCTCGGTTTTTTGAAAGAGGCCGGTTTAAATATTGTGATATCAATGCCGTTTGAGATGATGCGCTTGGGTCCCCGATACCCTTTTGCCATCTCCATGGCTACCGGAGAAACTGCAATGACTCCTTGGATCTTCCAGTTGAGGACTTTTGTCACCATTGCGGGAAGCCAGGGAAGGTTGCGCATGAGCTCGCTTCCGTCTGGATTTGAATGAAGCGTCATGATGTTTGTGGCTTTTGAAAACGAAAGGATTTCCAGTATGGAAGGAAATCCAAAATTATGAAAATGAAGAACGTCAAAACGTTCTCGCTTTAAGATTTTTTGCAAGGAGAGAAGATTGAAATACAGGGATATATCCGCCTGGCTTGCGTTGAACGGAATAGGAAATGCCGTGCCCACGAGCACGACATCCTTACCGTACTTTGCGGCAGACTCGGAGCGCGAACGCCTGGGCACGATGATTTTGGAAGAAACCCCCCGTTTCTCAAACTCATGGTGGAGATTGAGAATATGACTTTTGACTCCTCCCGGGGCCTGGAACGAAGAGGAAGAGATGAATCCTACTTTCATTTAGAGTCCTGGATCAAGCCGCGTAGGGGGAGAAACCGGGGGCTCCTTATCGGGTGCGGGGGCTGGCTTGGGTTCTGGAGTAAAAGATTTTGGCTCGTCAGGGGGTTCCAATTCAGGAAGATCTGAAAGAAACGTAAGGCTGGGCCGAGGAGCTTGGTTTTGGGGTTCAGCTACGGGCTTTGGAGCTGGCGGAGGCGGAGGAGGCGGAACAGGAGGCCTTGGAGGTTCTGGGGCTGGCTTGGGCGCAGGAGGAGGCGGGGGTACCGGTTTTGGAATTGGTGGCGGCGGAGGTGGCGTTGGCTTGGGAGCAGGAGGCGGCGAAGGCGGATTCGGTCGAGGCGCTGGCTGCGCTTGAGGAGCACGCGGAACAAAAACGATGCCTGGTTCTTTGGGCTGCGTAGCAATGCGGGCAGGCCCGCCAGCTGGCGGGGCAGGCGGCGGCGGGCTAGGAATAGGAGGTATTGGAAAGTGCTGTATCGCGCTTCGCCTTCCCAAGAACCATCCAAATCCAATGGCTGCTCCGAATATGAAGAAAAGCAGAAGAAGCGTCATGAGTTCATTTTCTCCTTTCTTCTTTCGCGTGTCAAACGAAGGGTGAGGCGTTCGTAGATATTACCCGCTCCCATGACGATAACTGCTTCTCCGCCCCGGAGATTTTTGCGAAGGTATCGTTCAACTTCTTTAAGCGTAGAGATATAGAGAACAGAATTTTTAATTGTTTCGGCAAGCTTTTTTGATGAAACTCTTTTCTCAATCTGTTCATTCTCTCTTCCTGCCACGTCATAAATGTCAGTAAGAATAAGTTTATCAACCGGCAGGTGCGAGAGAACTTTTACGAAATCGTTCCACAAAAAATACGTTCTGGCATATTGGTGCGGCTGGAACACGAGCCAGATCTTTTTCTTCGGCTTGCCCGCCGAAGCTTTAGCGAAGGTGGGCCACTTCGCCCGGGCCGCCTGCACCGTTGCCGCAATCTCGGTCGGATGATGCCCATAATCACTCACAAGCGTGTACGGGAGGCGCTTGCCTGCCGAAGTTTTGACGAAGGCGGGGAATATCTCAAACCTTCGCCAAGAGCCGCGGTACTGGGATAGGACGCTCAGACCCACACGCTTTGGAATGCAGAGAGTCGTGCTTGTCGCGAGCGCAGCAAGCGCATTTGCCACGTTATGCTCGCCCGGCACCTGGAGAATCCCTCTCAGTTTCTCAGCTCGTTGTTCTTTGAGCGAAAACCATGTGACTCCCGTCTTCCCCTTCAGGATGTTTCGAATGTTCTTGTCATCCTTGTTCCCCACGATCAGAGGAGCATGGGAAACGAACGTTCTAAAAGCCTTCAGAAGATTTTTCAGGTTCTTGTAGTAGTCCAGATGGTCAGCTTCAACCGACGTCAGTACGGCGAGCTGCGGCCGATAGTTCAGGAAGGAAGCGAAGTGCTCATCAGCTTCGATGACCAGGTATTTTGACTTCCCTACTCTGCAATTTGAATCTCCGAACTCTTTGAGCTTGGTGCCCATGATAACCGTTGGATCAAACCCAGCTTTCGTGAGCAAAAGGCCGATCATCGCAGTGGTGGTGCTTTTCCCATGGGTGCCGGCCACGGCTATGGTGAAATGCTTTTTGGTCAACTCCCCCAAGGCTTGGGGATAGCTGAGCGTGGGAATTTTCAATTTCCTCCGCCAGCTGGCGGATTCAATTTTTAAACTATCTTTTTGCACTGCCGGACTGTAGATAATTTTTTCAGCGCCCGCGGGACACGCCGCATCGGGTTTTCCAATGCGTATTTTCACTCCCATTTTTTTGAGCTGGTCGGTTGTTTCAGAAGAAACCAAATCGCAACCCGAAACCTCATGTCCTTTTGCAAGGTAGTATTTGGCCAGCGCCGAAACGCCGATTCCTCCGATGCCAATAAAATGTACTTTCATAAATTCACTTGACGAGTCGAAAGCTTGCCAAGACGGTATATTGGGATCCTCCGAACTTGCTTTCCATAAGCTCAAAAGAGTTTACGGGAAAAGACAGGTCAATCTCTTCTTCTATAATGGGCCGCTCTTCTTCCTCCATGGCCGCAAACGCCCATTTATCAAGCCGCAAAAGAGTTAAATGCACTATGGCGTCTTCTTGTTTCGGCTCAAATCGGAGCACGGGAGAGGTAGTCAGCCCCTTCTCTATATCCCTCTTTAAGCTAAGAAATTCATTCTGACTCTCTCCGATTGCCCAGATCATGAGCGGGGTTGTCTTGGGTGGTCCGTATGCGATGCGGGAAATATGCATGGTGAATGGAGCGTGCTTTGCTGCCACCTTCTTTAAGATACTTCGTATTTCTTGTTCCTCCTGTTCTGACTTGTTGCCGAGGAAAGCAAGCGTAGCATGGAGGTTTTCTCTCTTCGTCCATGTGCCGGGGAGTTCTACCCACATCTCTTGGTACGAAAGCAGTTCTTCTTTGGCACTTTCGGGCAGATTGACAGCGACGAACAATCGTTTCATGGTTTGAAGTTTAGCATAAAAAGAGATAGAATAGAAGCTGGAGAATACGATGGCGCAAGTAAAAAAGAACAACAAAGCAATAGCCGAGATCTTCTCTGAGATGGCAGATTTATTGGAGATAAACAGCGTGCCATACAAGCCCAAAGCCTACCGCAAAGCGGCGCAATCTTTGCATGCTTTGGAGCAAGACGTTGCCTTGATTTACAAGGAGAAGGGACGAGGCGGCCTAAGAAAGATTGCTGGCATCGGGGAAAGCATCGCTGGTAAGATCGAGGAATATTTGAAAAAGAAAAAGATCGCGCAGTATGAAGAATTGAAGGAGAAAACTATGCTCCGCGATATCGTTACCCACTACTTTGAGACCAAGGGAGTTTCTTTAGAGGAGCTTAAAAGAAACGCGCGCAAGCAGAAGATTGTGTATGCGAGATTCGCGAAAGCGGCAAAACAGCTTCTTTTGCTTGCGGGATCTGCGGCGAAAGCAAAACACGCTCTTTCGGTGGTGGCTGCCTGGGCGAAATCCAACAAGCTAGACTATACCATTGATACGGTGTTCAAACGCTGGCCGGAACTGGATCGGTTGAAACCCAAAGAGCGGGTCAGAAAGCCATTCTATCGGGGATCCCCCATGGTATGGGTGGAGTCCAAGAAGAAATGGTTTGTCGTGCGCGGAACCGGGGACTGGCTGGAGTTCGTGGGAGACGAAAAAGATATTGAGTGGAGGATGCAATCATGAAAATTGTGTTTTTCGGCACTTCGGAGTTCGGAGCGATCGTGCTCCGGACGATTATACGGGCGAGTATAATTCCTGCTCTTGTTGTCACCGTGCCAGATAAGCCCGCGGGAAGGAAGCTTAAGGTCCATCCTTCTTGGGTGAAGCAAGTTGCGTTGGAGTACCGCATTCCCCTGCTCCAGCCCGAAACACCGCAGGAAAAAGTTCTTTCACAGCTGAGATCTATGGAGCCGGATCTGTTCCTGGTTGCGGCCTACGGAAAGATTCTGCCGCAGGAATTACTGGATATTCCAAAGAAGGGATCTCTCAACGTGCATCCTTCCTTGCTTCCTTTGTATCGGGGAGCAGCTCCCGTGCAAGCGGCCTTGCTCAACGGAGACGAGAAGACCGGAGCCACCGTCATACTCATGGATGAGAGGATGGATCACGGACCAATAGTGGCAAGCTCAAAAATCAAAATCCAAAATCCAAAAATTAATTACCCGGAACTTCATAATAAACTGGCGAAACTTGGCGGTGAGCTTTTGATAAAAACGATCCCTCTCTGGATTGCGGGCAAGATCAAAGCAGTTCCCCAGCAAGATTCCAAAGCAACGTATACCAAGCACCTTACAAAAGAAGCAGGACGAATTGACTGGACAAAATCTGCCTTGTATATAGAAAGACAGGTTAGAGCTTTGCAGCCGTGGCCGGGAACGTTTTGCAAAATAAAAGCTCAAAGCAAAAAATCCAAAAATACAGAGCAAAATTTAAAAATTCTTAAAGCAGGCATACGAGAAGGCGTACATGGAGAACCAGGAAAAACTTTTCTCGCGCAAGGGAAAAAGCTCGGCGTATATGCAGGAAAAGATGCTTTGATAATTGAGGAATTACAGCTAGAAGGTAGCAAACCTGTGAGTTCAAAAGAATTTTTACTCGGCCATAAGGATATTCTAAATAATAAATTGCCTATATGATTGATCATACGCAATTGCGAAAAGGGGTCCAGATCGTGCTGGACGGAGCCCCGTACGAAATATTAGAATCGGCTCCCATGAAGAAGGCCCAGCGCAGGGTCGTCATCCAAGCGCGCCTCAGGAATCTCCTTACGGGAAACATGCTGGACCGCAATTTTCATCAGGGAGACACGTTTGAGGAAGCGGACCTCGTAAAGAAAAACGTCCTTTTTCTGTACGGCCGCCGGGGAAAATACATGTTCTGTGAAAAAGAAAACCGAGGGAATCGGTTTGAGCTTGAGGAATCAAGTTTGGGAGAAGCCGCTCACTTCCTGAAACAGGATCAGGAGCTGACGGCGGTAGAGTTTGAGGGAAAGATCGTCAATGTCATCTTGCCCATCAAGGTACAGCTGAAAGTGGCGGAAGCTCCTCCCGGAGTAAAGGGAGACCGGGCGCAGGGAGGGACGAAATCCGTCACCCTAGAAACCGGAACTATTATCCAAGCTCCCCTGTTCATTGAGACGGGCGACTCCGTAGAGATTAACACGGACAAGGGAGAATATGTAAGGAGGGTGTGAACGGGATGAACGATTTGGTGAATCTGTTGAGGAAAGGAGGTGTCCTGAAGACCCAAGCGATCATCGAGGCGTTTTCACATGTTGATCGAAAAGATTTTGTCTTAGCCGAGTTTCAGGAATATGCATACGGCGACTATCCCCTGCCGATAGCCGAAGAGCAGACCATTTCCCAGCCGACCACCGTGGCATTCATGCTGGAGCAGCTTCAGCCCCAGCCAGGAGAGAAGATCCTGGACGTTGGATCGGGCTCTGGCTGGACTACGGCGCTCCTTGCGTTCCTTGTGGGGGAAAAGGGCCGAGTGTTCGGCTTGGAGCGCATCCCGGAGCTCGTGGCATTCGGCGCACAAAATCTCAAGAAATACGATTTTCCTTGGGCGACAATCGCACAGGCAGAAAAAATTCTTGGTTTAGTCAAGGAAGCTCCCTTTGATAAAATTCTTGTTTCTGCGGCAGCCCAAAGCTTTCCGGAAAACCTTCTTTCCCAACTGAAAGAAGGGGGCGTCATAGTCATGCCCGTGCAAAACGCCGTCTGGCACGTCAAAAAATTGTCTCAAGGTAAAACCGAGATCCAAAAGTTCGAGGGTTTTGCTTTTGTCCCGCTTATAACGTAAACGATATATCGAGCAAAGCTCGCTATAGAAGATCCCAGCTGAATCCCCTGCCAAAGTGGCCCCAGGCAGCGGTTTTAGCGTAAATTGGGCTTCTCAAGCCAAGCTTCTCGATAATTCCCTTTGGAGTAAGATTATACTCTTTGGGAATCTGTATCTCTTCTGCGCCGTTTATAAGGGCCTTTGCCATCAGAGGTTCTGCTTTTCCAATGGCGTACGCTATCTTCACAAGCACGGTGTCCGCCTTGGCGCTTTCCAATAGCCCTACCGCGATTTTTCTGGCCATGTACGCCCCGCTCCTGTCTACCTTTGTTGGGTCCTTTCCGGAAAATGATCCTCCTCCCACCGGAATCTCGGGGCCGTAGGCATCAACGACGATCTTTCTTCCGGAAAGCCCAGAGTCAGAATCAAATCCCCCGACTTCCCACTCCCCTGCGGGGTTCACCAGATATTCCTCCGCTTTTACCAGGTCTTGCAATATTGTTCTCACTTCTTCCGTCTTTGTATTTTGAAAAGACGCGACCACGGCAAGAACCTTGTTTCCGTCCAACGTAACCTGCACTTTTCCGTCCGTGGGATATTTCTGGTACATGGCCCGACAGATCCTTCTGGCAAGTTCGTATTCCAGAGGCATACGGCTTTCCGTTTCTCTGGTGGCGTATCCCACCATGATGCCCTGGTCTCCGGCTCCTCCGGTATCCACTCCCCGGGCGATGAACGGGCTCTGCTGGGAAATCGTCGTGGCAATCTCATATTTCTTGCCCATGAGATTGTGAACGATGGGAGCGATATCTACTTTGGCCTTGCTTGTCACCTCTCCGGACACGGTAACCCGTCCATGCCCTCCCATAATTTCCAAGGCGACCCTGCTCTGGGGGTCTTGCGCGATGAAAGCATCAAGCAAGGAGTCAGCAATGATGTCACAAATCTTGTCAGGATGCTTTGGAGAAACAAACTCGCATGTTTTTATTGATCCCATATAAAAAGTATTGAATTGATTAGTATTGATTATGTTATTTTACGCAACAATACAAACAGCATACTGTAGTTGAATGAATCTGTCCATAGACCACAAATGTATAGAGGATACAGAAATGGCCACAGGAGGTTCTAGTGGCAACAACAAAGAGTCCGAGGGTACGGAAAAGATACAGGGGCCGGGTCTGGGATGACCGGGCCAAGGTCTGGCAGTACTTCAAGACCAAAGCAGTCTCAGAGAAGCAAGCACAGAACAATCTCCGCCAGCAGTTCTTTCTGAAGTACGGACGCAATCCTTCCGGCTCCATAGAGACCTGGCTCTATATATCTGGAGGAGTCCCGTGGTGGGCTACATAGCAACTACGGGATTTTCTTTTATTTCAAATCAGGCGCGATACGAAGAGAGCCAGTCGATCACCCGTTTGCGGTGCTGGGCCAATGACCACATGTTCCCGTGCTTGAAAAGCGCGGGGTATGCACTTTGGAACTTTTTTAACATTGTAATAGAGGCCCGAGGAAAGCTTACGGGGATGTTTTTGTTGTACAACTCCAAAAATTTCGCAAGGGGTATTTGATCAACGCTATGGTCTACCTCTTCTCGTCTTCTTCTCATCATCTTGTATCATACAAAAAATCACCCCAAAAGTCAATCGTATGCTGTGTACCTCGGTCTAGAACCTTAGGTTTAAGAGGGGTTTTAGGGCTTTTTCAGAGTGTCTCATTGACCCGTCTCGGTCGGGGTAGTTTTAGCACGAACGACCAATCTCGGTTACAGAAAGCAACCCTTAATCTACTGAATTCCTTTTATATCTTCTTGTAGTATCTTAAGGGCTTCATCATGTTCTTTTTTATGACCTTCAATTTGTGTTGTCATCTCAAAAATCCTCACTGCTTCAATTAAATATCCTTCCCAGCCAGACTTACCATTATCTTTCAAGCAAGTACCCAAGGCGAAATAACTAAAAGGAAATTTAGGTTCGTCTTTTATTACCTCTTTGTATATATTTAAAGAATTCTCATCACATTTAAATTGCAGTTGGTCATCTCTTTCTTCATAGGTTCCCTTTAATAACTCACCATTATTTGTGAAAGACCTACCCGTATAAACAGTTCCTCCTACTGCATTTAAAAAAGCTACATAGCCGTATTCTCTAAGAAGCTCATCATTCCCATCCGAATAATTTACTATTGAATTAGGACTCTTAAATAATACTGGACTATTAAGTGCGTTTCTGTTGTCGATAGAAATATCAGAACCAAAAAACACATAGCCAAGCACAAGAACGAATAACGGGAATACGATATATTTCATCCACCATTTTTCGTAAATTTTCATAGCTATTAAAACTCTCTAGTGTGATGGACTTGTCTCAAACTGGCTATATACCTCAGTCACCTGACTTAGCATATGACGGCTGTGTACCTCGGTCTAGAACCGAGGGTTTAAGGGGGATTTCAGGGCTTTCTAAGGGTGTCTCATCTACCCGTCTCGGTCGGGGATTATTTTTTCTTTTCGTTATCTTTTCTTGTCCTATATTCCGTAATTTGCTTCGGCAAATCGTAAAGATATTTGAGTAAGTAATCAAGAAATTCTATTGCGTCTTTAATGTCTTGCGGATTTTTTGCAGCTTGTTCTGCCTTTGGATGAGCCGAGTCATTTCTCAATAATCTCAATTCATCAGACCACTCCCTCATTATCGGGGGAAGAATACCTTTGGTGGCTAAATCGTTAATTTCGCTCTTGAGATCACTCCCAACGGCTTTATTCAGACGAAGGGCGACTTGTAAAACACTTCCTATCATTACTGCTGCCGCGTCCCAACTTTCATTCTTCACAGACTCATGCGCCTGCAACCAAAAACGCTGAACTTCTTCGGGCCAGTATTTCGGTGCTTCAATTTTTCCAACAACCCAAGGAAGAACTTGATAGTTATGCAGTCCACCGCCATATTCACTTGCCGACCATAAAACCATCACATATCCGGCACAATTTCCGCATTTGTAAGTATCGAAATTTAATTTTTTGCTTGAATTGGGTTTTTTCTTCTCAGCACGATGCTCAAGCGAAAAATTGCCTTCTTCCAAGCAGAAAGGGCATTGTATCTGGTAAAGAGATAGAGTATCTCCTCTAGATCCGTATCCTTCTCCTAGGCTCCACCAACTATCCATAATATGTGTAAGTAGTTTAATTATTACCGATGCATCTCGGTCATCTGACTTAGCATATGACGGCTGCCGGGCTTGGATTCGAACCAAGATACCTACCTCCAAAGGGTAGTGTCCTACCGTTAGACGACCCGGCAATATTTACTTTCGTTCGCAAGTTTCAATGATTGCGAGTTCAAGAGGAAGTTGCGGAATGTAGGCATACTTCATCTTGTTCTCAGCGGCAAGGAACAACTCCACCGCTTTCTGCAGGTCCCGCTCTTCCCAAAGAGCGGTCTGCTTTTTCATCCTCTCTTTCTGTTCCTTTGTATATCCTGCGAGCAGCACGTTCTCAAGGTCTGGACTAATTTTTACTAACAGGGAATATCTCAAATGCGTGGCGAGCGCCTTTGCAAACTCATAAGGATCACTCCCCTGCTCTAAGGCACTGGAAAGAAACCCTATGGCTTCTTTTCCCTTCCTCTCCACGAGTAATTGAGCCAGCTGCGCCACTAGGTTAATATCCACCAGCCCCAGGAGCTCTTTTACCTGATCTGCGTCAATCCCCTTCTTCTTTGTACCCGAGCCAAGCTGAAAAGTCAAAACTTTGTCAAGAATGCTTTCCGCGTCCCGCAGGGAGCCCTGGGCCGCCAAAGCGATGAGTTCAAGGGCCGCTTTTTCCACCTCCAAATGTTCTTTCTTTGCCAATGTGTTGAGGCGCTGCACCATCTCTTCTGCCCTGAGCTTGCGAAAATCAAAGCGCTGGCACCGGGACATAATGGTCCCTATCATCTTGTGCGTCTCGGTCGTAGCCAGGATGAATATGGCGTGAGCAGGGGGCTCTTCTAAGGTCTTGAGCAAGGCGTTTGCGGCTTCCTTGGTGAGCTGATGGGCTTCGTCAATCACAAACACCTTGTACTTGAGCTTGACTGGCATGAACTTGATGCCCTCTTTGAGTTCTCGGATCTCGTCTATGCCCCTGTTCGAGGCGGCGTCAATCTCAACCAAATCCATGGCCCTTCCCCCGTTTATCTCCTGGCAGGCAGAACACGCATTGCACGGCTCTCCGTCTTTGCCGAGCTTCTCGCAGTTCACCGCTTTCGCAAGCAGGCGCGCCATGGTTGTCTTCCCGGATCCTCTGGTTCCGCAAAAGAGATACGCATGAGAAACTAGGCCGTGTGCCAAGGCGTTCTTTAACGTCTGCACTACGTGCTCTTGTCCAATGATCTCTGCAAAGGTTTTCGGCCTGTATTTTCTGTAAAGCGCGAGGGAAGCCATGACTATATCTTAAACACGAAGAGTTTGTACCCAAAAAAGTTCCACGCCAAAGAAACAAAGGCTGCAACGACAGCTCCCACGTTCGCCCAGAGCGCTTTGGAAAAACCAAATTGCGGACCTATGACGTTTACCACAAAAGAGGCAGCCCCTACGTTAATGACAAACCCTAAGCCACTTACAGCAAAGAATTGCAAGAATTCCTGCCAGGCGGTTTTATCAACATTCTTTTTTGGAAAGGTCCAATATTTGTTCCAGAAATAGCTGTTTATGACCGCAGTCAAAAAGGAAGTCCCTTTGAACAGGGAGTATGAGAAGCCAGAGGCTGCTCCCGTAAGAGCGATGAGGAAATTGAGCACTCCAAGATCAATAAAGGAGTTGAGCGCTCCGACAAGAAGAAACCTTGCCGCCTGAAACAGTGCAGGCAAGGTACGGGCTATCGCGGAAGCCACGACAATGCCTACGGCAGACAGAGCAGGAAAGAGTATGAGGATGGCCGGAAGATACGGCACAGAAAATTCCTCGAGGTTATTTGCCACGCTGAGAAAAAATACCGCAATCAAGAATCCTGCGAGTGCTGCAAGTACAATATCTTTTTTTGTTGCCATATAGGGTATCGTATCACAAAAGTTTACATAAAAAAAGGAACGAGACATGGTCTCGTTTTTAGAATGTGGTTGGGTGCCTGGGGCACCGGAGCAGCTATGAGGTCCGCTCCGATGCCCCAGGCCCTGCAGGGCCTTTTGCCGGTGTCCCCACGGCACTGGCACTGGCATTAGGCGCCGGCGCCGGCGTTCAGCTCGACGAGCTGATTTTCGTCTTCTGCCCGGGCATCGTATGGACGCGCATCGTGTGAGATTCCTTTCCCACAATCTCGGACTACGTGCCGAGCCGGGAAAACCACCTGAAGGAACAATCCTTCGGCCTTCCTTTCCATTCCCAAGCCCTGAAGCACAGGCGCAGAAAGGAATTCCGAAGTTTTCACAGCATAGCATATGGCTGGAGTTTGTCAATAGGTAAGATTCAGGAGCCATACATGATGGCTCCTTTGAGGAGAGAGTGGGATTGGGAAAGTGCTGAAAGTGCTTTTCTGCGTCTAGGGGGGTAGAGATCGCGAATGAATTCTTTTCTCGTCTGCACGAGATGTGAGACCGATATCGAGCAAGCCTGGTCTCGTCTGGAAAGAAACGCCCTGACCTCTCCACCCTCATTATCCCACCTGCAAACTACCCCGTCAACCCATGCTAAAGCCTCAAGGTATGGTATACTAAATATATATGATGCGCGCGTATAACTCCCTTACGAAGAAGAAAGAAGAAATAAAGCCGGGACAAGGCAAAAAGATCAAACTGTTTGTTTGCGGACCTACGGCATACGACTTCTCGCATCTCGGGCACGCGAGAACATATATCGTCTTTGACGCCATGGTCAGATACTGGAGATCCCTTGGCTTTGGCGTCTTCTACCTCCAGAACATCACGGACATTGATGACAAGATCATCCAAAGGGCCACAGAGCAAGGACAAGATCCCCTGACTCTAGCCGATACCTTTGCCGAGTATTACTTTGAAGATATGGAAGTTCTTGGCATACGAAGCGTGAGCAAATACGCCAAGGCGACTAATTATATCCAGGAAATCATCTCCCAGGTGCAACGCTTGGAAGAACAGGGATACGCATATCGTATTGAGGATGGCGTCTACTACGACGTCACCAAGTTCAAGGGATACGGAAAGCTTTCTGGAAGAACGACTGAGGGGGCAGAAGACGCTGTCTCCCGCATTGACGAATCAATAACAAAAAGGCACAAGGCAGACTTTGCCCTCTGGAAACTTTCCAAGGAGGATGAGCTCGCCTGGACGAGTCCCTGGGGGGACGGCCGCCCTGGCTGGCATATTGAAGACACCGCAATCACGGAAAAGGAGCTTGGCGAGCAGTACGACGTTCACGGAGGAGCACGCGACCTTCTCTTCCCTCATCATGAAGCCGAAATAGCCCAAATGGAGGCGCTCTCCGGCAAGGCACCCCTGGTGAAGCACTGGATCCATACGGGACTCCTCACCGTTGAAGAGGAGAAGATGGCAAAGTCGCAGGGCAACTTCATCACCATCAGGGAGTTTATTGAAGAATATTCTGCGCGGGCAATGCGTTTCCTCATCCTTAGCTCTCACTGGCACTCCCCTATTGACTACTCGACGGCTCTGGTTCAGCAGACGGAACAAGATCTCAAACGCATTGATGAATTTTTATCAAAGCTGGAATCCGTTGAAAGCTCGAATAGAACCAATGCGTGGCAGAAACCTCTCAAGAGGTCAGAGAAAGAATTTTGGGCGGCCCTAGAAGACGATTTCCACACGCCAAAAGCAATCGCCTCTCTCTTCAACCTCATCCGCTCCGTCAATCCTCTGTTTTCAAATAATGAATTGAACAAGGAAGGAGCTCAGACAATCCTCGCGTTTCTTCAGAAAGCAGACGAAGTACTCAGTTTTCTGTTCTGGGGCAGAGAAGAAACAGAAGAAGCTCCTCAGGAAATCCAAACACTTCTGGAAGAGCGCGAGCAAGCAAGAGCATTAAATGACTGGAGCAAAGCAGACGAGCTGAGAGATCGCATAGCCAAGGTTGGTTGGCAGATAGACGACACTTCTGACGGCCCTCGCCTTAAGAAGCAATAACGTGTTTGCCAGGAATATCTCAAAAGAGTAGGATAAAAACCACTCGCATGCCAGAGAAAACGTCTCATTCGTTTACGCTTCCAGACCGCCTTCCTCCGCAGAACGTGGAGGCGGAGATGTCTTTGCTGGGTTCTTTAATGCTGGACAAAGACGCATTCACCAAGGTTGGAGATTTCTTGGAGGTTCGCGACTTCTACAAGGAACAGCATCAGAAAATCTATGAAGCCATCGTTGACCTATTTGAAAGGAGAGAATCCATAGACGTGTTGTCGGTGACGGCGCGCCTCAAGGAAAAGAACCAACTGGAAGGCGTTGGGGGTTCTGGCTATCTCACCGAGCTCATCAACATCGTGCCCACGGCCTCACACGTGCTCAGCTACGCAAAGCAGGTGCAAAAAAAGCGGGTACTGCGCGACCTCATTTCAGCTTCTTCTGATATAGGCATGCTTGGCTACAACGAGTCAGAGGATCCCGAGGTGCTTGTTGACCAGGCAGAAGCCAGGATTTTTTCCATTGCTCAGCACGCTCTCTCTCAGAACTTTGTCCTTGTCAAAGACATTCTGGAAGAAGCGTTTGAGCGCATTGACCTGCTTTCAAAGCATGAGAAAGGAACGCGGGGCGTTCCTACGGGATTTGCCGACTTGGACAATATTCTTTCAGGGCTCCAGAAATCAGACCTCGTCATTCTGGCTGCCCGTCCTTCGATGGGCAAATCTTCTCTTGCTTTGGACGTGGCAAGGAGGGTTGCGATACAACACAAGATTCCGGTGGGCCTATTCAGCTTGGAAATGTCGAAGGATCAGGTCATAGATAGATTGCTGGCTTCTCAAGCCCAAGTTGACCTTTGGAGGCTGCGTACCGGCAAACTCTCTTCGCAGGGCGCAGAGAACGACTTTGAGCGCATTCAGCATGCCATGGGAGAGCTTTCCGAAGCCCCTATCTTCATTGAAGACGCGGCTTCCATCAATGTTCTGCAAATGAGGGCAATGGCCCGTCGCCTGCAGGCAAACCACGGCTTGGGCTTGCTTATCGTAGACTATCTCCAGCTCATTGAGCCCAGAAATACCCAGGCTCCTATAGTGCAGCAGGTCACTGAAATATCGCGTTCCCTCAAGGGACTGGCAAGAGAGCTGAACGTACCAGTTCTTGCCTTATCTCAACTCTCACGCGCGGTGGAACAGCGTGTTCCTCAGCGTCCCCGGCTATCCGACCTCAGAGAGTCTGGGTCTTTGGAACAAGATGCAGACGTCGTACTCTTTATTTACCGGGAAGACCGATACCGTCAAGACAGCCAGCAAAAGAACATCGCCGAGATCATCGTGGCAAAGCACCGGAACGGCCCCGTCGGAGGAACAAAGCTCTACTTTGACGAAAAGACCGTGAGTTTCCGCGACCTTGCCAAGGGCATGGACTATGAAGAGGCAGGGGGAGACGAGTTCGGATTGTAATCCATGTATCCAGAACCCATCCAGAAGTTAGCCGTCTTCTTTGCTCGGTTGCCTGGCATAGGACCTCGCATGGCTTCGCGATTCGCCTTCTATCTTTTGAAGGTGCCAGAACAGGAAGCTCAAGAACTTGGAGAAGCGTTGCTTCAGCTTCACAAGCGCATGCGCCTGTGCGCTTTTTGTTTCAACCCGTTCTCTCCCTCGGCAGGCTCGGGAGAAACCCTTTGCGCCATTTGCGCTGACGCGCGAAGAGAAAAAACCACGCTTTGCATCGTTGAAAAAGAAGGCGACCTGGAAGCATTGGAAGCAACCAAGGCATACCGCGGCCTGTATTTCATTCTTGGAGGAACCGTAGGAATGCTTCGCAAGGTAGATATGAAGCATTTGAGGCTGGAAGAACTGAAAGAACGCCTTGCGAATCCAAAAAAGTTTAATATTGCTTCAGATGGATTTTCCGAAGCAATCTTCGCCATGAACCTTACGACCGAAGGCGAAGCCACGGCCCTTTATCTTGAGCGGCTGCTCAATCCTATGCATATAAAAACAACCCGCCTCGGACGGGGACTCCCCGTAGGAGGAGAGCTGGAGTACTCAGACCCTGAAACCCTCCGTCAATCCCTTGAAAACCGCCGCTAACCAATCTTCTATCCTTGGCCGAACCAAGGTATGGCCAAGGTATGGGCAACTTGGTCGGACTAAGGAAATTAGGGGAGGAAGCGGGTGACGAAGTACGCAACTGCGGTAAAGCAGAGTAAGATCACAGTTCCCAGAGCAAACATTTTCGGGGTGGAATCTCGGTATTTTCCCATGGCATAGTTATACACGTGGCCGCTTTCCATAATACAGGCAGAAAGGAATATGATTCCCCAGCTCTGCTGTGCCAAGCCATATCCTAAAAGCGCAAAACCCACGAAGTGAGTTGTATGGTTGATAACTCCTGAATGAAATTCTCCAAAAAAGAATCGCAGAGTTTTCACCTTACGCAGCAATAGTGACAATCTCTACCTCAGTGAAGGGCTGCTTATGCCCCAGTTTCTTTTTGTAGCGCTTCTTTGCTTTGAACTTTATGGTCATGACCTTCTTGGCTCTCCCCTGCCTCACTACCTTTCCGAATACCTTAGCTCCTGCTATGACCGGAGTCCCGATGTCTACATCCTGGCCCTTTTCTGCCAGAAGCACTTGATCAAATACCACCTCGCTCCCGGCTTCTTGCGGGAGCTTTTCAATCTTGATGGTCTTTCCGGGTTCAACAATATATTGCTTCCCACCCGTTTTTATCACAGCGAACATATCTGGTATCTTATACCGACTCAGGTTCCAAGTCAATAAACCTATTCTTTCTCGGGGCCCTGGATTTCAGCTGCCTTAATATCTCCCGACTGCCCCGTGATCTTCAGCACATCCTTATCAATCTTCCCCAGCTCCCGATACGCCGCATTGTACGCATTCACGCTTGTACCCAAGTGCCCTCCAAGCTTCTGCATATAGGATTCATGGCTCACGATATGTCTGCCCAGATCTTCCACGCGCTTTCTAATGACCTTGGTTGATTCTTCTATCTGCAGAGCCCTAAGCCCCTGGAGCACGGTTTGCAGGTATGCGAGAAAAGACGTGGGGGAAACAATGATCACCTTTTTCTGAAAGGCGTACTGGATAAGGTCCTTTGCCTCAACAGCCCCCACCTTGTTGATGAGCACGTCATAGAACACGGCTTCAGAAGGTATGAACATGAAGGCAAAGTCCAGGGTTCCCTCTTCTGGCTTTACATATTTTGAGGTTTCGTCAATGCGATTCTTGAGATCTTGCCTGAAGAGCTTTTCAAACCTTTCTTTTTTTTCTTGCTCTCTGGTTTCTGCCATGCGGTTGTAGTTCTCCAGAGAGAACTTGGAGTCTACGGGAATCACCTTGTCCTGGACAATGATCGCAGCGTCAACTACGGTGCCGTCCCTGAACGCATACTGCAGCCGAAAGGCTCCCGGAGGCAAAACGTTCTTGAGCACGGTTTCCAGATAGTACTCTCCCAGTACTCCCCGCTGCTTTGGATTCTGAAGGATATCCTGTAAAGACTGCAGCTGGTCTGCGAAGTTCACCACCTGCTTCTGTCCTTCATTCACGCGTACCAGTTCTCGGGTGATTTCTCGGATGATTTTCGCACTTTCTCCGAACTGGGTTTGAATCAGACGGGCCGATTCTCCGAGCCTGCTGTCCAAAGTCCTGGTAATCTCGTTGAGCTGGTTTTGCAAGAACGCTACATCTCCTCTCCCTCTATTCTTTTGAAAAAGGAGCATCGCAACAAGCCCCACGCCCGCGAGAATCAATATTGCGATTAACCCTATGAGAACAGCCTCCATGTTTCTATTCTACGGGGTGAGGCCGATGAAGGGAAGGATGGCGTGACGGAATATTTCTGTGAGCACGAATATGACATAGAGCGCCAAGAGAATAGACGCCTCGCCTAAGGTCACCTTTCTGTCGCTTCGTACGAAGAGGAAAAAGAAAAGAGCAGAAACAACGAGAAAGACCCGCGCGATGGCAAACGGAGAGAAGTCTGAAATCACAATAGGCTCAATGAGTGCCACAACTCCCAATACGAATGTCGAGATAACGATGACAGAACCCATCATCTCTCCCAACACAACCCGGTATCTTCCCCTGCGGGCCGCTGCAATGCCAAAATACAGCTCTGGCAGAGCGCTCCCCATGCCAATCACAAGAATTCCAATCAAAGGAATGGGGAGCTCAAAGGAGTCTGCAAAATATTTGGCGGCCCGCACCACGCCCTCCGCAGAAAGAAACATAAGAAAGACGCCTCCTGCGATTTGTGAAATCATAAAGAAAAACCTTTTGAAGTTCTTGACGGGCTGCTCCTCTGCCGGGTGATGGTTGAATATTTCAGGATGGGTTTTTCTCTTGGAAAATAGCCAGAATGAATAGAAGAAAAACACGAACAAAAGCACTGCGGCATCTCCCCTGCCCAATGACCCGTCCATAATGAGCAGAATGGGCAGTACGGCCACAACCGAGGTAATGAGCGAGGAAACCTGCACGGTATTGCTTGGGACAGACATATGTTTTCCGATAATGCCAGCGAGGGCCATCACAAGCGTCAAGTCAATGACGCTGTTTCCCATTACGTCTCCGAATGAAAGTTCCGGAATGCCGTGAAGCGCAGATGATATTCCAACAAACAAGTTGGGAATGGAAGAAGCGATTGCCATGACAAAAAAGGCAATGACAAACTCTTGCCACTGAAGGTATCGGGCGATGAAAATGATGCCTCGTACGATCTGATTGGCGGCAATGAACAAGAGGACTCCCGAACCCACTAAAAGAAAGAAATACGGAATCATGCGCGTGTTTTTTTAATGAAACCCCATTTTGCCAATTCAATCAAGGCAATGTTTGCGACTCCTAAGCCCGCCAGCAGCATCCAGTCAAATATCCGTAAGGGCGCAAGCCCAAGAATATTCTGCGTGAACGGCACGTATACGGGCAAGACAAAGAGCGCGATTCCGATAAAGACACTGAGCGTCAAGAAACGGTTATCCAATACATTGTACTGCCATATATTCTTCCTGAGATTCTTGCATGAGAATACGAAGAATAGGGAGTTGATTCCCAGGCCGATAAATACCAGCGTGCGCACGTGCTCCAAAGAAACGACTTGATATTTCCAGAACCAGACAAAGAGCAGGAGCAGAAGGATGTCGGTGACGATGCCGATGATAAATATGATGACTCGCATTTCTAGGGTAAGAAGCGAAGATCGCTTTTTCTCCGGCTTGCGCTGCATGACGTTCTCATCTGTCTTTTCAAATGCGAGAGCCAAGGCGGGAGGCCCGTCCCCAATGACGTTGATCCACAGGATCTGGAGGGCGGTGATGGGGAGCGGGAGCCCCAGCGCAAGAGAGCTACCTATGAGGATGACTTCCGTAAAGGATCCCGAGAGCAGGTAGGTTATCACCTTCCGTATGTTGTCCACGATGCCTCTCCCTTCCCTGATGGCAGCCGGAATGATTTTGAAGTCGTCTCCGAGAAGCACCAGGTCTGCCACCTCTTTGGCAATGTCGGTCCCGGATCCCAACGCAATGCCGATATCCGCCTTCTTGAGGGCCGGAGAATCGTTGACCCCGTCTCCGGTCATTGCGATGACCTCTCCCCTTGCCTGCCAGGCCTCAACGATCCTGAGTTTGTGGCTGGGCTCCACGCGCGCATAGACGAAAAGGTCGTCCAGCCGTTTCTGGAGCTGTTCGTCAGAAAGTCGCTCAAGTTCTTTCCCCTCAATGCAATTGTCGTCTGTTGCGGGAATGTTGATTTCTCTCGCTACTGCCTGGGCCGTAAGAAGATGATCTCCGGTAACGATGATGGTGCGGATACCAGCTTGTTTTGCTGATGCTATCGCCCCTTCTACCCCTTTTCTGATGGGATCTTTTAGACCGATGAGTCCTGCAAAAGTCAGGTTCCTGATCTCTTCTTTTGCGGCCTTGATAGCCTCTCGGCCCAATTCGCTCGCCTTGAATTCCTTGAGGGCAAACCCGATGACACGAAGGCCCTTGCCGGCAAGCTCCCGTATCTTCGCGTCCAACTCATCCTTTTCTTTTTTTGTTCCCGCCGAGATCTCAAGAAGGGCGTCCGGAGCCCCTGAGACGTACATGAAAAGACGCCCGTCCTTTTTGTGCAAACTTCCCACGTATTTCTCTTGGTGGGTAAAGGGGATGCGCAGTACGAGAGGGTATTGCTTTTCCAGCTGGTCCTTGAGAAGACCTGCTTCCATGGCAGCTTCCAAGAGAGCCCGTTCTGTAGGACGGCCTACGACGACACGCTTTTCAAACATTGCTTCCGGGTTTTCAACGAACGCCTCGTTCGCAAGGGCTGCTATGACAAGAACCGATTGATGATCTCCTCTGATGGAAAATATCTCTCCTACCTCCATGCGTCCCTCGGTGAGCGTAAGAGTCTTGTCCGTTGCGATGACGGTGGCAGATCCCAGGGTCTCTGCCGCGGTGAGCCTTCGCACCAGCCCCTTTTTGCGCAGAATCTTCTGCATGCCCAGAGCCAGCACAACGGTGATGGCAAGTGGCAAGCCTTCGGGAACCGCGGCAACCGCCACTGCCACCGCTATGAGAAACATATCTGCCGGGTTCTGGTTCGTGAATATTCCCTGCAAAAACAGCAAAGCGGCAGCAACAGCTACCATGCCACTTATCACCCACGAGAATGCCGCGAGCTTTCGCTGATACGGGGTCTTCTCTTCTGTAATTTCTCGCAGCGAAGAAGCGATGTGTCCGAGTTCCGTACGGAGGCCGATTTCAACGACAATTGCCTTCCCGTTTCCTTCCTCTGCCACGGTACCCATGTATACCATGCAGTTACGGTCGGCGAGAGAAGCTCCAGCAGGAACTGGCTGCGGAGTTTTAGGAGAAGCGATCCATTCGCCGGTCAACACGGCTTCATTCACCTGCAGCCCGACGCTTTCAATGACACGGGCATCAGCTGCAATAGTATTGCCTGGGGTCAAGAACAGGATGTCTCCCGGAACCAATTCTTTCTGGAAAATCTCTTTCTCATGGCCTGCGCGTATGACTCGAGCCTTGAACTGCAAGACTCCCCGAAGCTTGCTCAGGGCTTTCTGCGCCCGGTACTCCTGCACGTGGCTGATGAGAGCGTTCAACAGAAGCGCCGCGGTAATGACAAGAGTATTCGTATATTCTCTCAAGAACAGCGTGATGATTACTGCCCCAAGGAGAATGAGAATGAGGGGGTTCTTGAACTGACGAAGGAATACAACAGCTTGCGAAGGGAGCTTTTCCTCGGGGAGCTTGTTCTCTCCGCTCTGCCTTCTGCGTTTTTCCACCCCCTCTTCGGTGAGCCCCACGAGAACGTTTGTCGCAAGCTTGCGTTCCGTCTCCTGCCACGAGAGCGCGTGCCATTGAGTGCGTCCTAAAGCTGAGTTCATATATTTGTTCAGTATATACGAAAAAACGGCCCGTTGAAACCGTTCTGTTCGTTAGTGCGGCCTCATCGGGATTTGAACCCGAGTTCCCAGAATGAGAATCTGGTGTCCTAGACCAGGCTAGACGATGAGGCCATGAAAGGAGAGGCGGACGGCACTATCTTCCTACTCCCCCTCCAGATATTTTTGAATTGCATAGATCCTCCCTGCAGCGTCTTCTCCGCTGATGAAC
The DNA here is from genome assembly GCA_016203945.1 of Parcubacteria group bacterium. Classification (GTDB taxonomy): domain Bacteria; phylum Patescibacteriota; class Minisyncoccia; order Minisyncoccales; family UBA10102; genus JACQLT01. The sequence continues at coordinate 71,001 of JACQLT010000003.1, forward strand.
TGGGCTACGCGGACGAGATCTGCCTCGCGGGCTCCCGCCCTAAGGAGACGCTGCTTCCGCGTAGAGAATACTGTGAAGGTCTGTCCGGTATTGCCGCCTTCCTGGAGAGCTTTCCGGTGTTCAAGCACGGCTCCCACGTATCTCTTCCAGAGAGACGGTTTATTGGGCCGCGCTGTCAGTTCAAGAAGTAACTTCAGACGATCCTCTTGAATCACCATGCCTTCTCCCTTCTTGGAAGAGAGAGCTGGAGGTGCCGCCCGCCTGCTCTGCGCCAACCCTACCACAGGAAACGCGCTCGCTCAACCCATTCGATCAGGGTTGAGGTTCGTAATATGAACCACTTACTTCGCTCAGAACCATATATTACTCAGTGACGTTCGTAATATCAGGAGGGATCTGATAGTAGTCAATGATATATTTGGCAAGATCGTGGAATACAGGGATTGCGGAGTATTCCGCGGTCCGCGTTTTTGGGTTGTTAATCTTCACCATGAGCATAAAGCGTGGGTTGAATGCGGGAGCGTATCCGATGAACGATTGCACGGTTTCTTGAGAATATCCGGGCTTTGCAATGCCCAGGGCGGAATACGCGACCTGCGCGGTTCCGGTCTTTCCCGCAATGTGATAGCCAGGGATGCGGGCGCGCTTGCCAAACCCCTCTTCAACGACGGATGCCAGCATGGAGGTGACCGTTGCTGCGGTCTCTTCGCTCATCACGCGAATTTGCTGCCTGGCATGGGATTTAGGAACTATCTCTGTCCCACGCTCCAGGATTGTCTCTGCGATGACGGGGTTCACCATCATTCCCTTGTTCGCAATCGCAGAGAATGCCCTGAGTATCTGGAGAGGGTTCATCTCAACGCCTTGGCCGAATGCCGCCGTGGCAAAAGAAACGATATGCCCCTTTTTTAATTCCTGGTTTGCGGAATATGTTTCTCCCGCAAGGTCTATGCCCGTCTGCTCAAATATGCCGAATCGTTTGATGAAATCCAGAAAGTTTTGGTGGCCGAGCTGCTCCTCTGCGAATACGGCTCCCGTGTTAATGGAGAACTCCAGCACCTGGCGCATCGTCTGCACGCCGTAGCTCCGATTGTCATAGTTCCTGATTATTTCTCCCCCGCGCTCCAGCATGCCTTGGTCTTGGTATGTGGTATCTGGAGTCACCTTTCCTTTTTCTATCGCTCCTGCCATAGTGAGGGGTTTGAAAACGGATCCCGGCTCAAAGAGCTTTTCTATAACGGGGTTCTGAAACCGTTCCAGATTTGATACTGAACCGAATGCGTTCGGATCAAAATCAGGGGTGCTTGCCATGGCAAGAATCTTCCCGCTCGCAGGATCCATAACAACAATACTCCCCTCTTTCGCTTCCAGGTCCGCAACCGCTTTTTTCAAGAGTTCTTCCGCCTTAGTCTGAATACGCAAATCCAGGGTCAGAATGACGTCAGATCCGTCTTGCACAGTGTCTTGCGAAGAAAACAGGTATCCTCCGGGATTGGGGCTGGCGGTCGCGATTCCTTCTTTTCCTTCCAGGAAAGAGTTGTAGTATTCTTCAACTCCGTACTGTCCCTTCCCTTCTTGATTGGTAAAGCCGAGAACGTGGGCAGCCAGGCTTCCTTGGGGATAGAAGCGGACCGCGTCTTCTCCCACGTATACGCCCTTAACCCGGGCTTTTGTAATACTTTGCGCCTGCTCTGAAGAAACATTTTTCAAGATGAGTTCGTACAAGCTTTCCTCCTCATCCATTTTTTTTATAATCTCAGATTCCGGGATAAGAAGCGTGGAGCTGAGCAGCAGGGCAGCCTGTTCTCTGTCTTCTATCTCAACCGGAGAGATGAATACGAAGGGAATCTTTCTGATGGTGGCAAGCTGATAGAGAGCGCCCTCTTTGTCTTTCACAAAGATTTGTCCGCGCTCCCCTTTGGCCAGAGAGCTCAGATTCTGCTGACCCTGAGCCAAGGCTTTGTAAAATCCCTGGTTGAGAATCTGGAGGTATGCCAAGCGCCCGATAATGACAATGGCGAGGAGCGCCACTCCCGCCATGAGTAATCGAATCCTCCAATGCATCGCTATTGATTTCGGGCAACCACTTCTCCGCCGATTTTGATGTAGTTCACGCTAGTCACCCGCTCAAAACGAAGTAGCTGCGCCATGTGTTCCAATTGAGGAGTTGAGAACGTCTCGCCAGATAGCTGCTCGAGGGTTGCCGTCTCTTTGTCCAGGGTTTGGACCTGCTCTCGGTATTCTGCGGCCTGGTATGTGAGCTCAACGAGCTTGTTTATTTGTACGATGTACATGAGAGAAAGGGCGCACACAATGGTTCCCAAGGCGGCCCATGATATTTTGCTGGAAGGAGCAGAAAGGATGTATGTATTCATGATAGTTTGAGCGTTAGCGAGAACTATATGGTTCTGAGCGATAGCGAATGGTTCTTATGATTTGACTGCGACTCGCAATTTTGCCGACCTTGCCTTGGGATTGCCTCGAACCTCCCGCAGGGACGCCATAACGGGTTTCCTGGTTATTGGTGTTAAAGAAGAGGTGGTATTGAAGAAGCGTTTTACAATCCTGTCTTCCAAAGAATGAAAGGAGATGACGGCTATCCTTCCTCCTGCAGATGCCACCGCGTGAGCCGCTTCCAATCCTTTCTCCAGATTTTCTAATTCGTTGTTCGTTGCGATTCTCAACGCCTGGAACGTTCTTGTGGCTGCGTGGATGCGTCCCCCAAGGAATCGCTTTGGCACCGCGCTCTCAATGATGCTGACCAGCTGACGGGTTCTTGTAATCTGGCGGCTGCTTCTCTCTTGAATGATGCGGCCTGCTATCTGACGCCAGAACCGTTCTTCTCCGTAGATCTTCAGAATCCGTTCCAGCTCGGGGCGGCTCTGGTAGTTTACGATTTTCTCGGCCGTCACCGGATTCGTGGAGCTATAGCGCATATCCAGCGGACCGTCTTTCTGAAACGAGAATCCGCGCTTAGTTGTCTCCATCTGCGAAGTTGAGAATCCAAGATCAAAGAGAATGCCATGGATTCTATGAAACTTTTCTCGTGCCGCTATTTCTTGCATATTGGCGAAGTTATCTTGCACAAGGGCTGCTCGGCTGCTCAAGCCCGAGGACTTCAGGCTGGCTGCCGCTGTTTTAATGGAGGCCTCGTCCCAATCAATGCCAAGGAGCTTTCCTTTGGGCGCCGTCCTTTCCAATATCAGAGTTGCGTGCCCTCCGTTTCCCAGCGTGCAGTCAATGAAATTCTCGTTCTCTTTTGGATCAAGTAGTTTCATAAGTTCTTCTGTGAGTACGGGTATGTGCATGGCTAAAGTCCAAGTTCTTTCAAACGCTCTGATATGTCCCCCGCTTCGTTCTCGACCTTCTCTTTGTATTCCTGCCACTTTTGCTCATCCCAAATCTCCATGCGGTCATATACTCCTGCCACGACCACCTTCTTTTGAAGCGCTGCGTATGACTTCAAGCGGTCAGGGACTAGAATCCTTCCCAGGTTATCCAGTTCGACATCCCAGGCGCCCGTGAGCATGAGCCTGGCAATTCCTCTGGCGTCTGCTTGGGCAAGCGGGAGCTTGCTCAGTTTTCCTGCTTGTTCTTCCCATGCCTTGATGGGATACAGGAAAAGACACTGATCAAGCCCCCTGGTGATGACCGCCTTCTTGCCTAAGGCAGAACGGAACTTTGGGGGTATTGCCAATCTTTTTTTCTCGTCTATGACGTACGTGTATTCTCCGATAAACATATCCTTGACCTGACCCGGTCTAGTTATCCACAGTTTGGCTCAGTTATCCCCACTTTTATCCACAACTCTCCCCTATATTCCCACAATATGCCACCTATGTATGCCAGTCAACCACATATAGACACTCATAAATCCCCGTTCAAACCGGATAGTTCTCCACATATTCTCCCCAAGCTAAGTTTTGGCATGGGTGCGCTTAGCGCATCCTTAAGATAAAATAAAAAATCGGCTAAGGAGGTGCTTAGCCGAGCCGTGGGTATGGCGGACGGAGCGGAGGCGAGCACCTCCGTGCCCTATGAAATCTTAAGCGTGAAGTCTTGGGGATTAATCTCTACCTTTGTTCCTGGCTGCAACTTGTTCCGTAGCACAGCTTCTGCCAGAGCATTCTCAATCTTGTCCTGGATAACCCTGCGCATGTTCCTGGCGCCAAACGTAGGGTCGTATCCAAGCTCAGCAACTTTTTCTTTCAGGGGTTCTGTAATAACGAGTTGGATCCCCCTCTTCTCCAGGTTCTCTCTGATCTTGGAGAGCATGAGATGAGCTATGGCTTTGAGATGCTCTTTGGTAAGAGGCGTAAATATGATCACCCCGTCAAATCGGTTGAGGAACTCTGGACGATAGATGCCTTGCGAGAACAAATAGTCTAACATCCTCTGCTTGAGCTGCTTGAAATCCGCCTTCTCCTTGATCGCCTCTAGGATGAACTGATACCCCGCGTTGGAAGTTGCGATGATGATGGTATGGAGAAAACTCACCTTTCTTCCCAGGCCGTCTGTCACGTGTCCCTCGTCAAGGACTTGCAGGAACAGGTTGAGGATATTGGCATTCGCCTTTTCCAATTCGTCCAACAGCACGAGGCAAAAAGGATTCTCCCTGATGGGCGTGGTGAGAAGACCTTCTTGATCTTTTGAGCCCAGCAGCCTGCCTATATCCTGAGGATTTTGAAACTCAGACATATCCAATCTCACCATGCGCGACTCCGATCCGAAGTATACGGCTGCCAGCGCTTTTGCGGTCTCGGTCTTGCCAACCCCGGTCGGCCCCAGGAACAGAAAACTTCCCATGGGACCCTTGCGCGAGGCAACTTCAGTACGCGACCTTCTTAACGCGGCAGCCACTTCATCCACCCCCTCCTCCTGATTGACGATGCGCTTGTGCAGAAGGTCTTCCAGATTTAAGAGCGTTTCGCGCTCTTTTGTTTCTATTATGCCTACGGGAATCTGGGTTTTTTCCGTGAGAACCGCTGCCACGTGTCCTGGCAGGAGGACGCGTTCCTTTGTCTGTAAGAGAAACGATACTGCTTCCTCCAGAAGATCCACCGCTTTCTTTGGGAAGGGCGTGCCCTGAATATATTTCTCAGCTAATCGCACCACCTCTTTAAGTGCAGGATATGGAAGGAAGCAGCGCGACCGATGCTCAATCATTCCTACGCGAAGTTCTAAAACCTCCAGGGTTTGCTCTTGCGAAATCTCTTGTACCTCAACGCTTTCAAAAAACGAGAGAAATGAAGGATCCTGCTCCAGTGTGAGGTGGAGCCCCCCAAAGGTGGTTGCGGCCACAAACCTGAACTCTGGCATCGTCAGATAGGGAGCTAAAGCTCCTTTAATATTCAGAAGGCCGGGCGTTTCACCGCTGTCCTCACTGCTTGGAGCGAAGTTTTGGATGTCGTCCAAAAACAGAATGACGTTACCGGCTGCCGCTGCCTCCTGGAATATGCGGTTGAGCAACGTTTCCGTTTCTTCCTTGCTCTGCGCCTGAGCTACCAACTCTTGCACTTTGAGCTCCAAAAGCTTGAAGTATGCGATTTCAGGGGTGGTCTGACCCAGCGCCATTACAGAAGCCAGATCCCACACCATGTTCTTTTTCCCGGACCCCGGTTCCCCTATGAGAATCACGTGGTGACGTTCCTGGCGGGTCAGGACGCGTTCAATGGCCTTCATCTCCTTTGCGTGGCCGACGACGCGAGGAAATCCAAGCCGCCGCACTTCTTCTGTGCGGTCGATGACAAAGCGATCAAGAGTAATGGTGTATGCGGTCGCCCAATCTCTTGCCAGGCTCCCTTTCATCTGAAGATTCTCCTTCAGCCAAAAGTGCTTGCGCTTTTTTAAACTCTTTTCCAGGCGCTCCTGCCATGAGACAAGATGGAACAGATCCTCTGGCTCAAGGTTCGTCTTAGTAAGGATGTCTTTGAGTACGGGGTTTGTCCTGGAGAGTGCGGCAAAGAGCATCCCATGGCTCACCTTTCTGTTCCGTTCTTTTGCGTACGAAAGCGCCTCTGCAAGGGCTTTCTCCAGGTCTTCTCCATATGGAATCTGCTTTGTAGGGACTCGAGGCAAAAGCGCTACGGCATTTTGCAGTTGGGATATCATACCCCTTGCATCCAGCAGCGCACGAAGAAGAATAAATTTCAAGGAAGGATTCTGCTCTAAGAGAACCAAGCATACAAGGTGCGAAGAAACCTCAGAGAGTTTTTTGCGCCTCGCAAGAACCCTGGCTGCTTCAAGCGTCTTCAGCGCTTCAAAGGAAACGCCATCTGCGCGTTCTGTGAGAAATATACGAAAATGCGAAACGAGAAACATTTTTGCGCAAAAGGCAAAGGAAAGAAGGGTGAGTCCGAGAAAAAATCTCATGCTCCCCAAAGAGAATGTTTCTGTCAAGAACCCGAACAGGAAGAGGAAAAGGGATAGTATGAATACGAGCCGTCCGATGATCCATACCACCCTAAACATCTCCGGGGGCCATATCCTGTCCAGAAAAAGGGCCAGATTAAAAGATGAGGATGAAGCCATAGAAGAGGCTTACGATGATACCAGGAATCAGCAAGAACCAGAGGAGGAATACGGCGGCTCCCGCAACAACCAGCAGAAACTCTACGCATATCCCGATGACGAGAAGGCCGAGGCGCATGATTGCTCCCAGGATGCGCGAGATGAAATTAGATACCAGAGCTTCCAGGAATGCGGCGGGCTGAAACCCGACGGGGTAGCTCCAGAGATACCGCCTCCAGGGAGAGAAAAGCGTTTTTAATAGAAGCGGCAAAGAAAAGTACTCAAGGCCGAATGCGAAAATGTCCCTCCATGCGGCAGCTATGGCGCGGGGCATGATGATAAAATGCCATTTAAAATACTCAGTCCAAAGCGAAAGAATCATTGAATCATTGTAGCATACCTGTCTTGGTGGGCACTACAGGGTTCGAACCTGTGACCTCTTCGATGTGAACGAAGCGCGCTACCACTGCGCCAAGTGCCCTATGATATGATAGAATAGCATAATCATGAAAATATTTGAATTCTCCTTTAATCCAAGGGCAGATGGAGATTGGGTTCGAAGACTTCTTCATAAACGAGAACGAGTATTCTTATTGGGAGAACTTGAGCGTCCCCTGCCCCGGGATCGTAAGCTCCTTGATGAATTGTTTGATGTTGCGGAAGCCGCATGGCGGCCCAAGCTCTCTTCTTCAAAGTCGCTCGTCCGCGCGGCGTTAAAGAGGATAAATCAGCTGCTGGCCCTTCGGCAGAAGCAAGGAAGTATAGATTGGCTGGGGCATCTGCACTGCTTTCTTCTGTTTGTGGGGCCTGGCCGCAAGACCTCAATCCCCGTATATGGAGCTGCTCTCGGAACCGTCAGGGCATTTCTCGCGCGGAACAAGAAGCTCACCGAGATTCAAAAACCAGATGAGAAAACTCCACTCATGGCTCCCCAATCCTTCGGGAGCATGATATCAGGAACCCTGGTTCCCGGAGACCGACTATTCCTGTTCACCAAAGGCCTTAGTCAGCCCTTGATAAAAGACAAGCTCCTTTATGAGATTCTTGGCCTGGAGAAAGAGAGTGATATGCAGTCCCTGTTCAGGAAAAAGCGGGCGCGCTTCGCAAAGATCTCAGGACTACTTTCAATCATCACGATTCCGATGAATAAAACTGGCGACATAAGCTCTCCAGCTCTTTTCAATCGCGCGCTCTCGCTTCCGCGTCCTGCAATACGAATCAACGTAACGAAAAACCAACTCCTACTCATCCTGCTTCTGACTATCCTTGGAGTTGGCTTCGTGCTGTTTCGCCTATTGGACAGCTAAGCTGCTCTATTGTAATTCTACCTTTGCTCCCGCTGTCTCAAACTTCTTCTTGAGCGCTTCGGCATCCTCTTTCTTGAGGTTCTCTGCCACCACCTGGGGGCCGGCTGCTGCTGCATCCACGACGTCTTTCGCTTCCTTGAGGCCCTTGCCCGTGACGTCTCTGACCACCTTGATGACCTCGATTTTCTGGGCGCCTACTTCCGTGAGCTTTACGGTGAATGCGCTCTTCTCTTCCGCGCCCGCCGAATCTTCAGCTGCGGCGGGGGCGGCTTGAACCATGACCGGGGCCGAAGCCGAAACTCCGAATTTCTCTTCCAGCGCTTTCACGAGATCGGCAAGCTCAAGAACAGAAAGCTTTTCTATCTCGCCAATGATGCCTTCCAGTTTTTTGGACACTTCTTTTTGTTCGTCCATATTATTATTGTTTAGAAATTATGTTTTGGCATTTGCCAAAACGCGCAATAGACCTTTGATATTTCCTTGCAAGACGGTTGTCAGTTTGGACATGGGGGCAGCAAGAGATTCTGCTAGCCCTGAAAGTAACTCTTGGCGAGACGGGATGTCTGCGATTTCCAGCATGCGGAGAGCTGTTTGAAACTCTCCTTCAAAATATCCTCCTTTCACCTGGAACATTTGCTGTTTCTTGCCGAATGCTTTCGCTTCTTTGAGAGCGGGTAAAAGATCTTCAAAGGCGAAGATTGCCGCGATCTGGCCCTGAAATCCTTTAAGATTCAGTTCTTTGCCGGCACCCTCGAGAGCTTTTTGGAATAGAGTTTTCTTAACTATGGTCATCTTGGCTCCCATCTGCTTTAAAGAATTTCTTAAAACGGTAATCTCTTTTACTTTAATTCCCTGGACGTCAACAAACACCATTCCCTTCTGATCTTTTACGAATCGCTCTAATTCCTGAATTCTTTCTTGTTTTTGAACTTTTGTCTGCATATTCCTGCTGATTTATGCTGATAATGGTTGATGTACGCGGATAAAATAAAACTGCGGGTATTCCGCAGGCAACAGAAAACAAATACTTTTGCTTTCTACCCTGCGTAGGATTTATCCCCTCGATAAATTCGGGGCACCCACGGTCTGCGGATATATGCATGCTAGCACACTGCTATCTGGTGTCAACCCCCACACTAATTTCAAGAATTAGTTGTGGGGGGCAAGATATTGCGCCTTGGCCTCGGCGTGTTCTTCCGAAGTTTTGCTGAATATGGTTTTTCCCTCAGGGGTTGAAAGATAGTACCAGTATGGAGATTCTTCTGGATTCAAAACAGCTTCGATGCTTTCTAACCCAGGGTTTGAGATGGGGCCCGGGGGCAACCCCCTGTATTTGTAGGTGTTGTACGGAGAATCAATGGCGGCATCTGCACGAGAAACCTGGCTGTCGCGTTTGCCCGTAATATAGTTGACGGTGGCGTCAACCTGCAGGGCCATACCTACTCGGAGACGTTTTTGCAGTATCCCCGATACGATCCGCCTATCTTCCAGCCCCCTCACTTCCCTTTCCAGGATTGAGGCGATGATAACAACATCTTTCGGCACATCCCCCACCTTCTTGCTGAAAGTGGCAGCCATCATGGAAACCACCTCTCCTGCGGTAATCCCAGGAGGAATCTCATAGGTGTCGGGAAATAAATATCCTTCCCGGTCATTGAAGACAAGAATATCCTTTGCCGGGATCACGTCCTGCTGCTCTAAATAGATTGCGATATCCTTGACGGTCCACCCTTCAATGATAGTGATGCGTTTTCTAAGGACGTCTCCTGAGGCCAGCTTGTTGCTTATATGCATAGTAGAAAAAGCGGGGCTGATGACGTAATCCCCTGCCTGGAGCTTGCCGGCGGCTCCCCGCAAGAAGGTATACGCCTCAAAAAAGATTGCTGACCGAATAAATTGTTCCCGCTCAAGAAGCTGAGCAATTTCCCAATCTCCTTGTCCGCGCTCAATGCGAAACACTGTCTCTGCAGATCCTAGGTTGAGGGGAAACAACAGCTGGTATGCGGCAAAGATAACCGCTGCCACAAGAACTATGAAGAGCGCCTTCCGAGTATTTTTCATTGCCGTATCTGCTTTAATGCCTTCCTCAGCTTCCAGCGATTTCTCAAGCCCAGATGGTCTGTAATGAGAATGCCATTGATGTGATCTATCTCATGCTGGAATATGCGCGCGACAAGCCCCTTTGCCTTGATCTGCACGCGCTCGCCCCTTGAGGTTTCGCACTCTATCTCAACTGCGAGTGAGCGTTTTACGGGAATAAAGATACCAGGAATGCTGAGACAACCTTCTTCCTCCGCGCTTTTCTCTATGCTCTTGCGTACTATTTTCGGATTGACGAACCCGAGGATTTTCTTGGGGCTTTGAACAATAATGACCTGAGAAGGAATCCCAATCTGGGGAGCGGCCAGGCCGACTCCGTGGCTCTCTACCATTACGCGCTTCATATGCGCAATAAGTTTACGGATATCGGCAAAAGGTTTTTGTACCTCAGCCGCTTTTTTCTTGAGTACGGGACTGCCGTAACGAACAATGCGAGAAGGGAATTTGGACATGGCAGGGGCTGGAGGAATCGAACCCCCAACTGCGGTTTTGGAGACCGCCGGTATACCACTTACCTAAGCCCCTATTTCGCTTCTTTATGATTCGTGTGCTTCTTGCAGTTGCTGCAGTGCTTCTTCATTTCAAGCTTTGTTCCCGCATCCGCCTTTCGCTTGGACGAATGGATGAAGTAGTTGAAACGTTTGCACACGGCGCACTGCAGTCTCACGTATGCCTTTCGCTTTCCCGCCATACACGTTGATAAATTATCTTGATTATCTCTCCGACTGGAGCCCGAGAGGAGAGTCGAACTCCTGTTTGATCCTTACCATGGATCCGTTCTGCCGTTGAACTACTCGGGCTAAGCTATGTGGGCCGGGAGGGATTCGAACCCCCGAAGGCGTAAGCCATGTGGTTTACAGCCACACCCGTTTGACCACTTCGGTACCGACCCTTCGACGATATCCTACCATAGATCATGCATTTTTTCAAGGTGCCTGGGCAGCTTACTTGCGCCCAATCAGCCTTCCGTGTTTTTTCTTCCACTCCTCTATTTTCTTGTGGTTCCCTGAAAGCAATACCTTGGGTACCTGCCATGTTCTGAACACTTCAGGGCGGGTGTACTGCGGGTATTCCAAAAATCCTGTTTTTTGTTTTCGCTCTTTGAGGAATGTTTCTTTTCCAATGACGCCGGGGATGAGCCTGCTCACCGTCTCAATAGCTGCCATGGCAGCCACCTCTCCCCCCATGAGCACGTAGTCGCCAATAGAGATCTCCTCGTCTGCGATATGCTTTGCCGCACGCTCGTCTACGCCCTCGTACCTGCCGCAGATGAAGATGAGTTGATCCAGCTTTGCCCAGGCGTGCGCCTTTTGCTGTGTGAACTTCTTGCCGCGGGGAGTAAACAGTATTACTTTGGATTTTGGGATTTTGGATTTTAAGGATTGAACCGCTTTAAAGATGGGTTCGATTTTCATGACCATGCCCAGTCCCCCGCCATAGGGCTTTGCATCCACCACCCGGTGTTTATCCTTCGTCCATTTCCTCAGGTTGTGGGCTTCAACAGAAAGAATGCCCTTTGCCTGGGCACGCTTCAACAAGGATTCCTTTGTAAAGGGTTCAAATAATTCCGGAAACATCGTAATCACATCAAACCTCATATTTTTATATTCAGTCGGTTAACAAGAGATAGCGCTTTGCCTCCGCTCCGTCCGCCATACCCACGGCCTGCCCGAACTGCGCTCCGGCAAAAACGCTATCTCTAAATTATAACCCGCATAATTCCTTAGCTTAGCTAAGGACTTACTAAGGACTAGATGGTGAGGTCGTCTATCGAGCTCTTTTTCTCTACGGGCTCTCTTGATTCTCTGGGCCCTCTGGGTTCTCTTGGTCCCCTGCCTCCTTCGGGCTCCTCTATCTTGAGGTTCACTCTCGCGTGATTCTTGAGCCCGATGATGCGCATGAGCGTTCTAATGGCTCGCGCCGTGGATCCTTCTCGCCCGATGATCTGCCCCATGTCGTCTGGATGCACCTTGAGCGTAAGAAGAACTCCCATCTCGTCAATCTTTCGCTCTATCTTGACCTCGTCTGGATGATCAACCAGCGCTTTCACGACGTATTCAAGAAGTTCCTGATCTGTTTCTGCCATATGTGGAAACTCGGATTGTCAGATGCTTCGACCTTTCGGAATTCTTTTGCCTTCCACGATCCCCTCTTTCAAAATCATATTCCATACGGTATCTGAGGGCTTGGCTCCCACCGAGATCCAATACCGGATACGGTCTGCAAGGAACTTGCGGTCCTTAATGAGTGGGTTATACCGCCCCACTTCCTCAACAAAGCGGCCTGCTCTAGCAGGATTTCTTTTATCCGTTACAACCACCTTGAATGCGGGATGGTTCTTTCTGCCTATTCTGAACAATCGAATGGTCAGCATGATGATCTTGTTATGCCTTCTTACTATACTCCTCCTCTTTAAACTTTTCAAGGGCTTGTTTGGCGGCTCGCTCTTCAGCTTCCTGTTTTGAGGAACCCTCGCCCTGCCCTGCGAGAGCGCCGCCAAGAAAGGCTCCGACGACGAAATATTTCGCGTGATCGGGTCCGGATTCTTTCAAAACCCTGTAGACGGGGGTGATGCTGGTCCTTTCTTGCGCCACTTCCTGAAAACTGGACTTGGCGTCTTGGAACAGGCGTTCTTCCTGTACCTGCGAGATCTTGGGAAGCAGAAAACGCTCTACGAATTTTCGGGTCTCTATAATCCCCAGGTCAAGATACATGGATCCAATCAAAGCTTCAAACGTATTGGCCAGGATATAGTCCCTTGCTTTTCCGATTTCCCGTTTTTCTCCTCGGGACAAGAGCAGGAAATCGTTCAATCCTATTTCTTTCGCCACCGCAGAGAGCATTTTTGCGTTCACCAATGCCGCCCTCCAGCTCGTGAGTTCTCCTTCTGGTTTGTCGGGAAAGGAGGCATAGAGATAGTCCGTGACGATGAGCTCAAGAACGGCATCTCCGAGAAACTCCAGTCGTTCATTGTGGAAGAGCGGGAAATCTGGATTCTCGTTGAGATAGGACCTATGCACAAAAGCCTGTGTGAGTAAGTCCTTGTTTTTGAACTCCACGCCTATATTCTGTTCCAAAAGCAAAAATTCTTTCATTTTAATCCTCCTTCAAGCTCCCTGAATACTGTGCCGAGTACTCCGTTGATGAACCTGCCGGACGATTCCCCGCTGAAGTTCTTGCCAAGTTCTATCGCTTCGTTAATGGCAACCTTGGGCGGGACCTCATCTCTGTTCTCATACAAAAGCTCAAAGAGCCCAAGACGCAACACGTTCCGGTCCACGACCGTGATCTGATTCACCGGCCATTCGGGAGCCGCTTTTTCAATAATCGCGTCAAGCTGGGGAAGGTGCTCTACCACCCCCCGCACAAGCTGCCAGATAAAGTCCACGCTTTCCAGGCCCGGCCCGAACTCTTGAATGTTGCGTTTTACGATGGGGTCCAGGGCTCCCGGCTTCTTGCTCCAAAAATCCCACTCGTAGAGGGATTGCATGGCAATAGAGCGCGAAAGGTGCCGAGAAGCCATAATTTCTAATTTCTAAACTTTTGACTTCTTTGAAACTGCCAGTTCTTTTTCCTTTTGTTTTCGTTCTTTCTTACCAAGACCGGAAAGCAAGTCAACAACCTTATGCCCCTTGTAGTATCCGCACGAAGGACAGACGCGGTGAGATATCGTATCTTTTCCGCAATGGCCGCACAATATGAACACTTGCTCTTTGATGAAGTAGTGCATCCTTCGCTGGCCCTGGCGAGACTTGGAACGATGCTGCTTTGGGACTGCCATATCACCCAGCCTAACAAAAAGCGCTCCTTTTTGCAAGACTGGGAATTTCTAATACGGTATTGGTGAAAAGGTTTTACGGTGTATTTCACAAGGACCAAATTTCTTCAGCATCTGGAAATGATGCCTTGTGCCATATCCTTTATGCCGATCAAAGCCGTACTTCGGGTATTTCCTGTGGTATCTCGCCATCATCCGGTCTCTGGTCACCTTGGCCATAATAGAGGCCACCGCGCACGAAGCCACAAGTTCGTCTCCCTTCTTTATGGGTTTCTGCAACACCTTGCTGTCAATGAAAAAGGTGCCGTCTATGATAAGGAAGTCTGCTTTTCCGGTTTTTCTTTCCAGCCGCTCAAGCGCCAGCTTCATGGCGAGCTTGGTCGCCTGAAAGATATTGACTTCATCAATGGTCTTTTCAGAAATCCTCCCTATCCCCCATATCAAATCAGGATGGGAGTTGAAAAAGCGATAGAATTTCAGCCGTTTCTTTTCAGAAAGCTTTTTTGAATCCCGCAATTCCTTTTGCAGAGCGCGGGGCATCGTGAAATTCGGACGGAACATGCAAGCAGCCGCAACCACGGGACCTGCCAAAGGGCCTCTTCCCGCTTCGTCTATGCCAACCACAAACTTGTATCCCTTCTTCCACAGCGCGAGCTCTTTTTTGAACGTTGGGGGTTTCATATACCCTACTGTAGCACAGCTCTCCGGATACTTGACAAATATAAAATAGTATGCTATACTATTTTTAGAAACGGGGTAAGCCAGCCCCAAGTACAAAAGGAGGAAGTCAGTGACTATCGTAATCAGCAAGTTCGGCGAAGCAGTGCGCGTCAAGGGATCGAGCTCCGATCCCAAGGCGATGCAAGAAGCCTATCAGCAGGCTCTCCAGCTTGCAGAGGGGCGAGGCTCCCTGAACCGATAGGTCGAAGGGCTCCAAGCTTTAAGTAAGGAGCCTTTTCGTTTAGGACCAAAACCTGGTATAGTGTTGTAATGGCAAAGTTCGTCCACCTGCACACCCACTCTCACTACTCTCTCTTAGACGGTCTTTCAAAGATTGACCAGTTGCTGGACCGCGTCAAAGAGCTTGGCATGGATTCCATCGCTCTCACCGATCATGGCAACGTATACGGGGCAGTGGAGCTATATAAGAAAGCGAAGGCCAAGAGCATCAAACCCATCATCGGAGCTGAGGTGTATCTTGCCTTTGAAGGCATGAGGCAGGAGCGTCCCGGCGTTGACGACACACGGTATCATCTGGTGCTTCTCGTGAAAAACCAGGAGGGATATGAGAATCTCGTGAAGATCCTTACCGCCTCGCACTTGGAGGGCTACTATTACAAACCCCGTATTGACGAGGAGTTCTTGGCTCGGCACGCAAAGGGCCTCACTGCGCTTTCCGCATGCCTGACCGGCAAGATTCCCCGCCTTCTTATGGCCAAAAAACCCCAAGAGGCGAAAGCGCAAGCAAAGCTGTATCAAGAGATATTCGGGCCAGGCAACTTTTACCTGGAACTCCAACGCCACCCCCATATTCCAGAACAGGAACCAGTAAATAAAGGATTGATAGAAATCGCTCGGGAGACCGGCATCCCTCTGGTGGCCACGGCAGATTCCCACTATCTCAAGCCAGAAGACGCAGAGGCCCAAGATATCCTCATGCTCATCAACACGGGCTCCAAGGCGGACGATTCAGAACGCCTCACGCTCAAGTCAGACGACTTCTCCCTAAAGTCCCCTGAAGACATGGCAGATACCTTTGCCGACATTCCCGAAGCCGTTGCGAATACCCAGGCAATAGCTGACGCCAGCTCCTTTGAGTTTTCTCTGGGCAAGACGTTGCTACCCAGTTTTCCCGTTCCTGCGGGCAAAAACCCGGATCAGTATGTAAGAGAGCTCTGCGAAACAGGGCTCAGACAAAAAGAATTAGAAAATTTAAAAGAGGCGAGGGAACGCATGGAATACGAGCTTGGAGTCATTGAGAAAACCGGATTCGCCTCCTACTTCCTCATCGTGCAGGACTTCGTAAACTGGGCAAAAACCAATCATATCGTAGTGGGGCCCGGCAGGGGTTCTGTCGGAGGATCGCTCGTCGCCTTCTTGCTCAACATCACTGGTATTGATCCTCTCAAATACAATCTCCTGTTTGAACGGTTCCTGAATCCCGAGCGCGTTTCCATGCCGGATATAGATCTGGACTTTGCAGATCACAGGCGCGACGAAGTCATCGCATACGTCACGCAGAAATACGGGGGAGACCGGGTCGCCCAAATAATCACCTTCGGAACCATGGCCGCGCGCGCCGTCATCCGCGACGTGGGCAGGGCTCTCGAATATGAATACGGGTACTGCGACAGGATCGCCAAGATGATTCCATTCGGCCACACGCTTCAAGAAAGTCTCGGGCGCGTATCCGAGTTCAAAGAGCTGTACGACACCGATAATCGCGCCCGCCGTCTCATTGACCTGGGCAAGAAGCTGGAAGGAGTTGCCAGGCACGCTTCAACACATGCGTGCGGAGTCGTCATTTCGGCAGAATCGCTGAGCAATCTTGTGCCGCTGCAGCATCCGACACAGAACGACCAGACCATCGTGACGCAATATGAAATGCACAGCATTGAGGACCTCGGGCTGCTCAAGTTCGACTTCCTGGGGTTGAAAAATCTCAGCATCATTGAAGACACGCTCAAGCGCATTTACGCCATTCATGGAAAAAACATAGATATTGAACGGATTCCTTTGGACGATCAGAAGGTGTTCCGGCTGTTCCGGCAGGCGGACACCGTGGGAATCTTCCAGGTAGAAAGTGACGGAATGCGCAGATATCTCAAAGAGCTCAAACCCACCGAGATTGAAGATATCATTGCCATGGTAGCTCTCTACCGCCCGGGCCCCATGGAGCTTATTCCCGAATATATCGCGCGCAAGCATGGCAAGAAGCCAATTGAGTATCTTCATGAAAAGCTTAAGCCGATTTTGGAAAACACCCAGGGCATCTGCATTTACCAGGAACAGCTCATGCGCATTGCCAGGGACATTGCGGGCTTCTCTCTTGCGGAAGCAGACGTGCTGCGGAAAGCCGTGGGAAAAAAGATAGAAAGCCTGCTTGTAGAGCAGAAAGAAAAATTCGTGCAAGGCGTTATCCATCAGGGAATTGACAAACGCGTAGCCCAAAAGATCTGGGAGTGGATGCTGCCCTTTGCCAGATATGGATTCAACCGCTCGCACTCAGCGGCCTACGCTTTGATTTCCTACCAGACGGCCTGGCTCAAGGCGCACTATCCGGTGGAGTTCATGTCCGCCCTGCTTACCGCAGAACGCAATGACCTTGAACGCATCTCTTTTCTCATTGAGCAGACACGCAAGATGAATATTGAGGTGCTGGCTCCTGACCTGAACGAAAGCTTCAGTTTTTTCTCGGTTGTGCCCGAGAAAAGCCAGATCCGTTTCGGATTAGCTGCCATCAAAAACGTAGGAGAAGGGATCGCAGAAGCCATCATCTCAGAACGCAAAGCAGAGGGGCCTTTTGTCTCTATGAATGATTTCATTTCCCGGGTAAAATCCAAGGATCTGAACAAGAAATCCCTTGAGAGCATGATCAAGGCCGGAGTGTTTGACCAGTTTACAGAGCGCAACCGGCTCTTAGCCAATATTGACGTGCTCCTTGACGTTTCGCGCGAATCCCAAAAGGCGCGTATGATGGGGCAGCGTGGCTTGTTTGACGCGACGCCCGTTGGAAACTCTATATCCCTGCAGCTCAAGGAGGCTCCCCTGGCAAACGAACACGACCTGCTCTTATGGGAGAAGGAACTGCTCGGGCTGTACGTGAGCTCCCATCCTTTAAAAAAGGTACAGAACATTCTGGAACGCAGGACCCTGTCCATCGCCCTTCTGGGCAAACGGCAAGGGACCGGAACTTCCCAGCGCATACGCATCGGAGGTATCATCTCTTCTATAAAGAAGATTTTGACGAAATCGGGAAAACCCATGATGTTCATGAATCTAGAAGACCTTACCGATAAGATTGAAGTGGTCATCTTCCCTTCTATTATAGACAGGTATCCCGCACTTTTAAGAGAGAACAAGATCGTTCTCATGGAGGGGCGCGTCGACAGGAAAATGGGAGAGCAAAAATTTATCTGCGAAGAATTAGAAGAAATCACAGAACGCGTATGATTATGGAACATGTGAGGCATTCATTCGCCCACTTGTTGGCAGCGGCCGTCCGGCGCCTGTATCCTAAGGTTCAATTTGGCATAGGCCCTGTCATAGAAAACGGATTCTATTACGATTTTGCCAATGTTACCCTCGTAGAGCAGGACCTCTCGCGCATAGAAAAAGAAATGAGATCTATCGCGTCTCAGCGTCTTCCGTTCGCAAAAAAGCTCTGGCTCAAAAATAGGGCAAAGGCGTATTTCAAAAAACAGAAACAACCCTTCAAGCTCGAACTCATCAAAGATCTCAAAGAACGAAAAGTCGGCATGGTTTCCACCGGCGACCTATTTCTTGACCTGTGCCGCGGAGGACACGTGAAGAATACGAGCGAACTTCCCTTAGATGCCTTCAAGCTCACAAGGGTGGCTGGCGCCTACTGGAAAGGAGACGAGAAGCGTCCTCAGCTTACACGCATATACGGGGTGGCTTTCAGCACGAAGGATGAAATGGAAGCGCACCTTGCCATGCTTGAGGAGGCAAAGAGGCGCGACCACCGCAAACTCGGCAAGGAACTGAAGCTTTTCACCCTCATAGACGAAGTCGGCCCAGGCCTTCCCCTCTTCTATCCGAAGGGAGCCATCGTGCGGCGCCTCATTGAAGGCTTCGTTGAAGAGCAGCAGCAAAAGCGCGGCTATCTTCCAATCTGGATTCCGCACATCACAAAGGGACAACTCTACAAAATTTCAGGGCATCTGGATAAATATGGCGCCATGTTTCCTGCCATGCGGCTCAAAGGGGAAGCAGACTACTACCTCAAGCCCATGAACTGTCCGCATTTTATGATGCTCTACAAGGCAGAGCCGCATTCGTGGCGCGAGCTTCCTCTGCGCTGGACGGCAACAACGACCAATTACCGCTATGAAAAATCAGGGGAGCTTTCCGGCATCACAAGGCTCCGGGCGCTCACCCAAGACGACTGCCACGTATTCTGCCGGTCCGACCAAATAGAGCAGGAGGTAAACCTCATGCTTGATATGACAAGCGAGGCGTACCGGGTATTCGGATTCAAGGATTTCTGGGTGCGCATCTCAACCCGCGACCCGAAGCGCAAAAACAAATATATCGGCAGCCAAGGGGCCTGGAAAACATCGGAAGCCATTCTCACCCGCCTGATTGAGAAACGTGGCTGGAAACACGACATCGGAGTCGGAGAAGCCGCGTTTTACGGGCCGAAGCTTGATTTCATATTCAAAGACGTGCTCTCGCGCGAATGGCAGCTCAGCACCATCCAGCTGGATATGAATCTGCCACAGCGATTTGATCTCGCATATATAGACGAGCAAGGAAAGAAGAAGCAGCCGGTTCTTATCCACCGGGCTATCCTGGGATCCGTGGAGCGATTCCTCGGCATCCTCATTGAGCACTACGCGGGGGCATTCCCTTTGTGGCTGGCCCCGGAACAGGTTTGGATTTTGCCGATTTCAGAAAAATTCAATGATTTTGCCCAAAGCATATCCTCACAGCTCAAAGGCATCCGAACAATCGTGAGAACAGAAAACGAAAGCTTAGGGAAAAAGATACGGGAAGGAGAACTGCAAAAGATCCCCTATCTTCTCGTGGTCGGAGAAAAGGAACAACAAAATAAAACCATCAGCGTCCGCAGGCGAGGACAGAGAGAGGTGAAAGAAATGAAGCTTGAAATGTTCTTGAATATGGCCACAGAAGAAGTGAGGCTAAGATCATTCTGATATATGGCAGATTTATCCCCTCGCATACAAAAGCTCTCTGAGAGCTATGCTACCTGGCGCAAGTCCCTGGAACCCACAGGAGAAGGAGCTGCCACCATTGGAGTTGACGAGGTTGCCTCTAGGGTGGCCGCCTTCTATGAACGGATCCGCGGAATCGTGGATTGGAGAGAAGAACACTTGCTCCGCAAGATGGCGATCCATCGGATCTTGCATCGGCGTCTTCTCCTTTCAGAACATCCGCAGGAGATCGCAGAACCCTTGCTCCACGAGCTCGTGCGAGGAGGACACTTCCCGAACAATTCCCTTTTGGCAGAAGAAATAGAAGAGGTGCAGAAAATCATCTCCAAGTATGTGCTTTTCATTGAGCAGAATCGTGAAAAAACAACGCCTCGGAAGCTAAAGCCCAAAGACAAGCGATCTCTAGAGGATTGGCTTCTCTTGCTGGCAGCTGCCGAAATTGAGGAGCGCCTTCACCCTCCGATTCGAGAGCAAGCTCTGGGAACTGTCATGAAAGAGGATCTTGAAGATCGCCTGTTGCTCCCAGGAATCCAGGACCAGGAGAAACGGCTCCAGGTAGCGCTTGCTGCAGAAGGAGTTCTCTTTAAATCAGACGATGCTACCCTTACCTTACACCTCCTGCAGACCATGGAGCCTGCGTGGAAGTATCCTTCTTTAGAGAAGCTCGCCGAGCTCGCGCAGAATATTCACGGCATCAGAAAAGCTACTGAGCAAATCCTCACGCACCCTTTGGGAGAAAGGATTCGTTCCTTTTCGGAGCGTCACGCGATCCCCTATCTCATCCTGGGAGATCTTACAGAACAGGCCGAGGACTTTTCCCTGGCATACCAAGACCCAGCAGCCCTTGAACAAGCGGCTGTCTTGACATATGAGCAACGGCTGCGCAAGCTCAGGGGGAAACTTAAGCGAGCTGCTTTCTACAGCACGGTCTCGATCTTTCTCACCAAAATACTGCTCTCAATCATCATCGAAGTCCCTCTTGACCGCACTTTTGTGGGACACGTAAATACCAATGCCCTAATTGCTTCCATAGTGACTCCCCCGCTTTTGATGGTCGTGCTGCTTTCCAGCATGCGCCCTTCACCCAAAGAAAACCTTCAGCGGGTCGTCATGGAAGTCATGCGGATCGTCTACGGGAAGGAAAAACCGGAGCCCATACAGATACAAGGTGTCTTAGAAAAGAAATCCGTCCTTGGCGCCGTGGTTTCCGCCACCTATGTCCTAAGCTTCGCATTCTCGTTCGGGTTGATCCTGTGGGGGCTTGCCGCGCTTCGCTTTTCCTTGACCTCCAGCATCATATTCCTTGTCTTCCTCTCCCTCGTGGCCTTTGCGGGAACAAGGATCAGAAAGAACGCGAGAGAACTCCTCGTCATTGAGGAGAAACACACGTTTTTAGACGGCCTTTTTGACTTCTTTTCCCTGCCTCTCGTATATGCGGGCAAATGGCTGTCGGGACAAATTGTCAGGTACAACATTATACTTCTCGTAATCAATTTCCTCATTGAAATTCCTTTTCAGGTATTCGTAGAATTTTTAGAGCAATGGCGGGCGTTCCTCAGGGAAAAAAGAGAGAAAATTCGTTAGTTGTCATTCTCGGGCCCACAGCCTCCGGCAAAAGCGACTTGGGAGTACGGCTTACGAAAGAATTCCGAGGGGAAATCATCTCAGCCGACTCAAGACAAGTCTATAAGGGCCTGGATATCGGCACCGGAAAGATGCGAAAAAAAGAGATGCGAGGCGTTCCGCATCATCTCTTGGACGTGTCTTCTCTTCGGAGACCGTATACGGTTTCTGCATGGAGACGCAAGGCCCTGAAAGCGATTGATCTCATCCGCAAAAGAGGCAGAATCCCTTTCTTGGTAGGAGGAAGCCCCCTCTATCTCTATGCGCTCATTGACCAATGGAGCATTCCTGAAGTGAGATCTGACGCAAAGCTCCGCCAACGGCTTGAGCGCCTCTCTCTTCCGGTTCTCCTCGCCAAGCTTACGAGAATTGACCCTGCTCGGGCGAGCTCCATTGACCCTCGGAACAAAAGGAGGGTTATACGTGCCATAGAGATAGTGAAAAAGACCAAGCGGCCCGTTCCTTCTCTCACCAAGTCCCCTCTTCCCTACCCCATCCTATTTTTGGGTATCAATCAAAAAAATCTAAAAAGGCGCATCGCAAAACGGCTTGATATAATGATAAGGCGCAACCTTCTTGGAGAAGTGAAAAAACTCAGGGCGCAAGGGCTCTCCTGGAAACGCATTGATGAACTCGGCTTTGAATACCGCTTTGCGGCAGCATTTCTCAGAAAAGAGCTGTCCAAAGACGAAATGAAACGAAACATCCAAAAAGCAACCGAAGATTTTGCGCGCCGGCAGATGTTGTGGTTCAAAAAAGACCGGCGCGTCCGCTGGATCAAAAATTATAAACAAGCAGAATCTCTCACAAAAACCTTCCTCAAAAATTGAAGGGCCGCCTGGGGGAGCGGTCCTTGATTAAGCGCTGCGGCGAAGCTTGCCTACTCGTTCTTTTTCAATCCTTTCTTTCATACGAAGGAACTGACGGGCCGGAAGATCGGTGTACATTCCAGGAACGCTTTCCAGGCCGCTCCTGGTGCCGTCATCGTAGATTTCTCGGATCAGGCATTGGCCATCTTGAGAAATCCACTCGAGCTCAATTACCCGTTTCTGCGCTTGTTGCTGTGCCAATTTTTCCTCCATCAACTTCGTACTGTCCTGTTTATATCATATATCTGCTAATCAGTCAAGATGCGCCTCAATGCCTTTTCTGCCGTTCCAGGATCAATGGCGCCCTTGGAAACTACCATCATGTTTCCGATAAGGAATTGGAGCGTAGCTTCTTTGCCTTTTTTGAAGTCGGCAACTGCCTTGGGATTCGCAGCTACCGCCGCTTGCGCCATGCGCGCTATCTCTTCTGAACCCCACACTTTTGTAAAACCTGATTCTTCTATGATATGGTCGGGGTCGGCTCCCGTCTCAAACATCATCTTGAGAACCTGCTTTGCTACCCTGCTCGTTATCTTCTGCTGCTCTAAAAGCAGAATCAGTTCAGCGAAGTTCTCTGGGGTGACAAGGGATTCTTTGTCTTTTACAGAACCCTCCTGGAGCTGGCCCAATAGGTCTGAAACAAGATAGTTGCAGAGAAGCTTGAGATTCGTCCCTCCGAGCTCTTTGAATTCGCTTGCTGTCTTTTCATAGTAGTCCCCAAGCTCCCTCTCTTGCACCAGAAAAGACGCCTCTTTCAAAGGAAGGCCGTATTCTTCCATGAGTCGCACCCGTCTTGCCTGGGGAAGCTCTGGGATATCCGCGCGGAGGCGAGAGATCTCTGCAGCAGAGAAACTGAGTAACGGAATGTCGGGCTCCGGGAAATACCGGTAGTCGTGCGCCTCTTCCTTTTCCCGCTGAGAGTACGTCTCCCCCTTTTTATCGTCCCATCCGCGCGTTTCCTGCGCCACCCTCTTTCCCGATTCAAGAATTTCTTTCTGACGCTCTATTTCAAAGGCAATTGCCCGCTCTACAGAACGAAACGAGTTTAAGTTTTTCACTTCAACCTTGGTCCCGAGCTTCGGATTTTGGATTTCGGATTTTGAATTTTCCAGTCGGAGGGAGATGTTTGCCTCCACCCGCATCTGCCCCCGTTCCATGTCGGCATCTGAAACCTCAAGATACCGCAACAAAATCTGAAGCTCATGGGCAAAGGCGGAAGCTTCTTTTGCAGAGGTGATGTCGGGCTCCGTAACCAATTCCATCAAAGGGACCCCTGCCCTGTTAAAGTCAACAAGGGAGCGAGCAGCTCCTTCAGGCCGTTCAGGCTCCGAAGAGCCTTCAGGCTCGAAGAGATGCATGAGTTTCGCCGTGTCTTCTTCCAAATGTATCCTGGTAATATTGATGCGCCGCGGGCCTATCTGAAGGAACCCTCCTTTGCATAAGGGCATGTCGTATTGGGAAATCTGGTATCCCTTGGGAAGGTCGGGGTAGAAATAGTTCTTGCGGTCAAACTTTGAATACTCCGCAATCGTACAGTTGAGGGCAAGGCCCACACGCAAGACTTTGCGTATCGCTTCCTCGTTGGGCACGGGCAAGGTGCCAGGATGCCCCAAGCAGACGGGGCAGACGTTCACATTGGGTTCTTTTTCTGTAGGATCATTAAAGGAAGAACAAAACATCTTGCTTTTTGTGTTGAGCTCTGCATGAACCTCCAAGCCAATAGCTGGAACATAGTTCATAATTAAACTTGAGTTTCTTTTTCTTGGGTGGTCACCCTGCCTCCTTGCCATTGGCCACGGTAGAGATTCCCTTTGCCCTGCACCTCAAAAAACATGATGTGCACCACGCGAGATCCCATTTCCAGACGAAAATCCTCGTCCCTGAAGTTATAGATACCCATGGATAATCCTCCTTTGTATCCTGGGGGAACCTGGCCTCCGAATATGGAGACCCCGGAACGGAACAACGTAGAGCGCGTGGTCATCATGGCAAGAATGTTTTCTGGCATATTCACGTCTTCCACGGTCTTCATGACGTAATACGTATGGGGCTTGAGCTGCATTTCTGTAGTTATTCCCTCTTTATATTCCGCAAGCAGCTTCATATCAGGAGTTTCCCGCTCGGTCACGCCCATAAACCCTTTGCCTGAAATCTCGTACAACTCTCCTATTCTCAAATCAAAGCCGGCTCCTTCTGGATTTGTAAGCTCGCGCTCCGACAGATTCACAACCAGATTCTTTTCTTTTACGAGGGCGTGCAGCGTCTCAATTCCCAACACCATGAATTTAATTTCTAATTTAAAACTTTGTACTCTGATAAAACCGTATTTTCTCCTAGCTTTCCCACAGAAATTAGTTCAAGTTTTGCCTCCAGCTCTTTATTAAATAAAGTCATGCCTGTTCCAAATAGGTGCGGCTCTACCGTGAGATAGATCGTATCCACGCAGCCAGCCTCCATGAACATGGTATAGACGGTGGACCCTCCGCAGACAGCCAGCTCTTTGAACCCTCTTTTCTCCAAATCCTCCAAAAGCTCTTGGGGGCTTTTCTGGGTGACCTCTATGCCTTCATATGGCTGCGCCGCATAGACGATGGTATGACGCCCGGGAAAGGGCCTCAGGATGGTTTCGTAGGTGTTCTTGCCCATAACCACCACCCCTGCCTCCTTGGTGCGCCCTGCAAAGAATTGCTTGTCTTCTTTGCTCGTCCAGCCCAAGGGAGTATGGGTCGAGTTCTTTGCGATGAAGCCGTCAGCCGTGAGCGCCGCTATGATGAAGGCTTTCATGTATGGTATAGTATCACAATGGCTACCTCCCCTCAACATCCAGAATACCAGTACCTAAACCTCCTAAAAGACATTTTGGAGACGGGCACCATCAAGCACGAATTCAATAGCGGAGTCGAGCTCAAGTCGGTACTCGGAAGAATCATGCGCTTTGATCTTTCTCGGGGGTTTCCCCTTCTCACGACAAAGAAGGTGTTTTTAAAAGGCATCATGCACGAGCTTCTCTGGTTCCTGCAGGGAGATTCCAACATCAAGTACCTCGTGGACAACGGGGTGCATATTTGGGATGAATGGGCGTATAAGCGCTTCAAAGAAGCGCAAGTTCAAAACTTCACTCAAGAAGAATTTGTTCAAAAGATCAAAGAGGATGCCGGGTTTGCGAGGCAATGGGGAGAACTGGGGCCCGTGTATGGCAGCCAGTGGAGAAGATGGAAGGCCAGCGACGGAAGAGAGATTGACCAGCTGAGCTGGGTGATTGAGGGGCTGAAAAAACGCCCTGACCGAAAGCACTATATCGTCTCTGCCTGGAATCCCGAGTTCATCTATGAAATGGCTCTGCCTGGAAAGTCGGCTGCGCTTCCTGCCTGCCACACCATGTTTCACTTCACGGTAACCAACAAGGAAAAGATCAACTGCCTGCTCTATCAGCGGTCAGCAGATATGTTCCTCGGGGTTCCTTTCAACATCGCGAGCTACGCCCTCCTCACCCTCATCATGGCGCAGGTGACCGGGTACAAGCCGGGAGAGTTCGTGCACGTCTTGGGAGACGCCCACATCTACAGCAACCACTACGACCAGGTGCGAGAGCAGATGCAGCGAGAGCCGAGGCCCTTCCCCATAATGCGCATCAACCCAGAAAAAAAAGGCATTGATTCCTTTGTCTTTGATGACTTCACGCTTGAAAACTACGACCCTCATCCTCCCATCAAGGGAGATGTGACTGTCGTCGGCGGGTTTTAGGGGAAAAACTGGGAAAGTTTTGTTACGATATCTACTTTTGGAATCTTGCGCAACACAAGTCCCGCTTCCTGAGCAAATTTCTTTGCGTATTCGTATCTCCCCTTCTTTTTGGAGTACTCTTCTTCGTACACGATCTCTTTGATCTTGGCTGAAATAATCGCTTTCACGCAGTCAATGCAAGGGAGAAATGAAGTGTACAGGGTTGCTCCTTCCAAGTTTCCCGAATCTTGCAGTACCGCGTTATGCTCTGAATGCAACACTCTTCTGCAGGAAGTTCCTTCGTCTTCAAAAATAAGGCAGCCCACCTCCGTACAGTGAGGCAGACCAGGAGGAGATCCGTTGAAGCCCGTAGTCACAATCCTCTTATTCTTCACAATGACCGTGCCCACTCTTCTTTTCGGACACGTTGCCATCACCCCTGCCAGCTTAGAAACCATCATAAAATACTCGTCCCACGAAGGGCGGGGGGTGGCCGTGAATGCTTTGGGGTTTGTGTAGTCCGGTTCCATTATTCCACCGTAATGCCCAAACTCTTTGCGGTACCCTCAATCATCTTTGTTGCCTTACTCAAGTCTTCCGTATTCAAATCTCCCAGCTTCTGTTGGGCTATTTCCCGCGCTTGAGCTTTTGAGATCGTGGCCACCTTGGTCTTGCTGGGGTTTCCGGAACCCTTTTCTACGCCAGCCGCTTTCTTGATGAGGGCCGAAGCCGTAGGCTGATGGATCTTGAATGTGTAGGTTCGGTCGTCATAGATGATAATGTCCACGGGAAGCTTAAAGCCCTGCAGGGGGCGCGTGGCCTCGTTGAACTTCTGGCAGAACTCTCCGATGTTCAAGCCGTGCTGAGCCAACGCAGGGCCTACCGGGGGAGCCGGAGTAGCTGAACCTGCCGCAATATGAAGCCGTACCGATGCCTTTATTTTCTTTGCCATAGAGTAATGGAGTATAATGTATTAAAGCTTTTTGATCTGGAGGGAGTCAAGCTCTAAAGGAGTGTCGCGGCCGAACATGTTCACAAGCACCTTTATCTTCCCCCTCTCCTTGTCCACGTCTGATACCTTGCCGTCAAAGTCCCTGAACGGGCCGTCTATGATCTTGACGGAGTCGCCGGTCGCCAGAGCTATATCAAACTGGGGTTCTTCCTGGCTCATGCGCTTCTTCAAGCTTTCAATCTCTTCCCGGGAAATGGGGAGCGGCGTGGTGCCAGCCCCAATGAATCCCGTCACGTTGGGCGTGTTGCGGACCACATACCAGGAGTCGTCTGTCACGATCATCTCTACGAGCACGTACCCGGGGTAGATCTTTTCTTCCAGCACCTTGCGCTTCCCGTTCTTGATCCTGATCTTCTTTTCTTTGGGCACGATGACGCTGAAGATCTTGTCCTCCATGCCCAAAGATTCAATGCGCTGCTTGAGGTTGCGAGCCACGGCATCCTCATATCCCGAATAGGTATGAATGACGTACCAATTACGCTCTTGAGAGAGTTGCTGCTTTGCCATATTAGGAAATTAGAAAATGAAGCGTTCTAAAACTTGTACGAACAAAAAATCCACTCCTCCCAGGAAGAGAGCGGTGGCCAGGGTAATGCCGATGACAAGCAGGGAGTTCTGGAGCACCTCTTTTCTGGTGGGCCAGTTGACGCGCCGCGCTTCCAGACGCACTTCCTGAAGAAATGTGATAAGGCCTTGTAAGGAAAACATGGACAATCTTTTGTACCTTGAAAATTTCTAAATGTCAAGGTTTTTTACCGACTTGGCGTGCGTCTGGATGAACTTCTTTCGGGGCAGCACTTCGTCCCCCATGAGGATGTCAAAGGTTTTGTCTGCCTCTTTTCCGTCTTCAATGCCGACGCGAAGAAGCACCCGATTGGCCGGATCCATCGTGGTTTCCCAGAGCTGTTCCGGGTTCATCTCTCCCAAGCCCTTGTAGCGCTGAATGGTGACTCCCGATATTTTAGCTACCGCTCCTTCTTCTCCCTCTTCCTGCGACTCTTCCTTTGCTTTCTTTTTGGCAGGAACTTTCTCCGACTTCTTCTTGTCCTGTGCAAGAGCCTTCAACGCGTCTTCTTTCTGAACGTCGGTGTAGGCATATGAAATCTGCTTGCCGGCCTGAATGCGGTAAAGCGGAGGTTGGGCTACGTACAAGTATCCCCGTTCAATCACCGGCTTGAAATACCGGTAGAACAGGGTGAGCAGGAGCGTACGGATGTGGGAGCCGTCTACGTCCGCATCCGTCATGATGACGATGCGCTGGTAGCGAAGCTTCTCAATGTCAAAATCCTCCGCGATTGCGGCTCCCAAAGCAATGATAAGGGCTCTCACTTCCTTGGATTCCAGAATCTTGTCCAGCCGGGCCCGCTCCACGTTCAAAATCTTTCCCCGCAGGGGCAGAATGGCCTGGAATCTTCGGTCGCGAGCCTGCTTGCCAGATCCTCCGGCAGATTCTCCCTCCACGATGTACAGTTCGGATTCTTCCGCGTTGCGGGAGATGCAATCTGCAAGCTTCCCGGGCAAAGAAAGCCCTTCCAAAGCTCCCTTGCGGAGCACGGTCTGGCGGGCCGCCTTCGCAGCCTTTCTCGCCTTGGAAGCGAGAAGGCTGTTTTCCACAATCGCTTTCGCATCTTGAGGATTACGCTCCAGAAAGTCCGCCAGGCCTTCTGCGACGACCGCCTCCACCGCGGTCTTAGCTTCCGGGTTTCCGAGCTTTGCCTTGGTCTGCCCTTCAAACTGGGGTTCTCTCAGCTTTACCGAAACAACCGCAGTGATGCCTTCCCGCACGTCGTCTCCGGTCAGCGCATCCTCTCCTTTCAGATAGTTGTTCTTCTTTGCATATTCGTTGAGTGTGCGCGTAAGCGCTGATCGGAACCCCGTCAAGTGCGTTCCTCCTTCTCCCGTAAGGATATTGTTGGCGAAACTCTCTTCGTAGGTTTCAAACTCTTCCATATACCTGAAAGCAACCTCGGCAACCATGCCTTCTTTCTCGCCTTTCACGTAAAACACGGTATCGTGTTTTGCCGCGGCTTCCCGGGTAAGGTAGTGGACATAGGAAGCCAAGCCCCCTTCAAAGTAGAACGTGTACACGAATGGCTCTCCGTCACGTTTGTCGCTCACGGTTATTTTCACTCCGGGAGTAAGGTATGCCTGCTGGCGCAGGTGAAAAAGAATCTTTTTAATGTCGAAGCTGATCTCCCGAAAGATCTCGGGGTCCGGCTCAAAGAGTATGGCGGTACCCCTAAGCCTGGAAGGCCCCATGTTTTTGACCGGGGTCTTTGCCTTGCCGCGGCTGTATTCCTGCGCGTACTTGGACCCGTCCCGTGACACCTCCGCTTTCAAATACATGGACAGCGCGTTCACCACAGAAACACCCACGCCGTGCAATCCTCCTGATACTTGGTATGCCTTGCCTCCAAACTTGGCTCCCGCGTGCAGGGTCGTGAGCACGGTTTCAAGGGCTGACTTCTTGGTCTGCGCGTGCTTCTCCACCGGGATACCTCTCCCATCATCGGTCACATGAACCTGGCTCTTGGGAAGCAGGGTGATCTCAATATTCTTGGCGTGGCCTGCCATGGCTTCGTCCAACGAGTTGTCCACCACCTCCCAGATGAGATGGTGAAGGCCGTCAGGGCCAGTTGAGCCGATATACATTCCCGGGCGCTTGCGCACGGGATCTAAGCCCTCAAGAACATAGATGTCCTGCGCGGTATATCCTTCCCCTTTACCCTCCCTAGAGGGGACTCCTTTTTTCTCTTTTTTTTGCATAGTATCTAACTCAATAATAGCATATTTGCGTTAAAAAATAAAGGAAGAAATGGGGTAATTTCTCCTGAGAATGTTACCGTAGTTCTGCCTTAAATTGTTTGGCCGTCTGCTTGTACACTTCTTCTTGAATGGCGTCAACTTCATCTGAAACCAAGGTCCTGTCGCTGCTCCTGTACGTGATACGATATGTGTAGCTCACGTTATCGCTGCCGAACTTTTCAGCATTTTCGTATTTGTCTATGAGCTCTACCTGCTCTACTAAATCTCCGCCCAAATCCCGTATCAGGTCAAAATAGTTATTGGGCACAAAGCCATGGTTAACCACAAACGATACATCACGAGTGATTGGCGGAAATTTTGAAACTTCTCTGAATTTATTGCCAAGTTTGAGTTGCCGTTTTACCCGCTCATCCTGAGACCAGAGCAACCGGATATCCGGCAGCTCCATTGATGCCATAGCTAAACGCTCAAGACCAAATCCGAATGCCCACCCGTTATACCCGCTCACGCCAAAGTTCGTCAACACGCTTTTTCGCGGCAATCCCGATCCAAGCATTTCTACCCAGTGACCTGCGACCTCTGCCTCCATTTCAAAGCTGGGGTCGGTATAGGGAAACGTATGTTCATAAAAACGGAACTTTACGTCGCTGCCGAAAATATTCCGCGCGATGTCGGAAAGAACGTTCTTCAAATCTTCGGGAGTTATGATCCTCTGGTTATCTGGCGCAAGATATAATCCGCCGATCTGATGGAACACGTTCGTGTGATTGCGGTCTATTTCATCCTTGCGATATACCTTGCCGTAGCAGATCGCGCCAAACGATTCGTTCTTTCTGATCCTTTCTTTAATAACGGGGTGATTCAAATAGTAGTACCAAAATACCGTATCGTGCGTCCGGAGCACGTATTCATCGTTGACGTAATACGTGTCTGACGTACTGCGTGCGGGATGTCCCGGAGGCATATTAAACAGGTCGAATAGGATGGGGATGGGAATAATTTCGGGTATTGTAATGACATCGAATCCCTCAAGGCTTTTGACGCTCAGCGTACGATCAACGATTTCTTTCAACGGGCTGCTTTTTTCTCTGGACAGGTCGGAGAGATCAAGAAAACGAAGCAATCTTTTTGCTTCAGGATCATCTCTTTTTTCAAGAGCTCTCCGCATCTCCCGCTCCTCCGGAGAGTCAATTTCTATGTATTGCTTCCCTGTGTCCATGTATGTGTGGCGCGGGCGAAGGGATTTGAACCCTCGGTCTTCTGA
>JACQLT010000004.1 GCA_016203945.1 Parcubacteria group bacterium
AAATAAATTCAACGGCTCCTCTCGCCTCATCGCCATTCCGTTAAATCCAGCCGCCACAATAATTACTTTTATCTGACCGTTTTTAAGTTTCCTGTCGTAATAAGCGCCGAAGATTATTCTTGCTTCCGCGTCAACCGCATCAGCAATAATTTTAGCCGCATCATTTATCTCCGTCATTTTAAGGTCGCGCCCCCCCGCCACTCCAAAGAGCACATTCCTCGCACCATCAATTGAAATGTCCAAAAGCGGCGAGTTAACCGCCTCACCAATCGCTTTTACCGCCCGGTCCGCCCCTCCTCCATAGCCGACACCGATTACGGCCATTCCGGAACCGGACATAACCGATCTTACGTCAGCAAAATCAACGTTCACCAATCCAGAGGCAGAAATAATTTCAGCTACTCCCTGAACTGCGCTTTTTAAAATGTCGTCTATTTTTTCAAATGCTTTAACCACCGGAGTATTTTTATCAATGATATTGAAAATCCGGTCGTTCGGAATGACTAAAAGAGTGTCAACTTTGTCCCTGACCCTGGTCAATCCGTCCTCGGCAATTCGGGCTCTGGCCGCCCCCTCAAAAGCAAAGGGCTTGGTGACAACTGCCGCGGTTAAAATTCCCAGTTCTTTGGCAATGTCCGCCACCACCGGCGCCGCCCCAGTGCCGGTGCCGCCGCCAAAACCAGCCGTCAGAAAAACCATATCTGCCCCCTGGATCGCCTCGGCAATTTCTGAGCGGTTCTCTTCAGCCGCCTGCTGACCCAGATCGGGATTCATTCCCGCTCCCATTCCCTTGGTCAATGCCCGCCCAATGTGAAGTTTCCGGTGAGCGTCACAAGCCTCCAGGTCTTGAAGATCGGTATTAATTACCACAAATTCAACCCCCCGAGCATGAAAATCCCTTCTCATCCGAGTAACCGCATTGCCGCCCCCGCCGCCGATACCCACCACTTTGATACGAACGAAGTGCTTTCCTCGAGAAGAAGGAGATTGAATCACTGTTTTTCTTTTTGCCCTTCGGCGCGACCTTCTCCGCGGACGAGACACTTTCACGGCTTCGCGGGTTTGGGCCGGCTTCGCACGCGCCGAAACCTTCGACACCTTCGCCGCTTTTCTCACCGCTTTCTTGGCTCTTTTGACCGCTTTCCTCACCGGTCTTTTAGCTTTTACCGCTCTCTTCCCGGAAACACCCCTCACGACTTTCGCCGCGGTTTTTCTT
This sequence comes from Parcubacteria group bacterium, assembly GCA_016203945.1. Taxonomy (GTDB): domain Bacteria; phylum Patescibacteriota; class Minisyncoccia; order Minisyncoccales; family UBA10102; genus JACQLT01. The sequence continues at coordinate 1,217 of JACQLT010000004.1, forward strand.
TTCGTCCTTTTCTTCTTAGCCATTCCTCACTTGTAACTTTATAAGATTCTCTTCTAGGGCAGGAAATTCCTGAAAAACCTGACCAATGGGTGATGAGCGGCAAGCACCGCCCGCCGAGGCCGGACCTCCCGGCTCCAGAGCGTCAGCCCCAGAACCGAAGCATACTCCGGTGACTCTAAAAATTCTACCATGCTCGAGGAGCCGGATTCAAAGCCGGCCCGATTGGGCAAACCGATCTGGGTTGAAAGCTTGAGGTCTCTCTTGGCCAGCTCCACAATCCCCGGCATCTTGGCTCCCCCGCCGGCCAAAACCGCTCCGGCCGGCAATCGTCTTTCTTTGCCAATGGAAGCCAGCTCCTTATTAATTAATTCGTAGATCTCCGATAAGCGGGACTCAATCACTTCGGCAATAAACTTCCGGGAAGGTGTTCCTTGGGCCCCATCATCAATTTTCTTCAAATCAATTTTATCTTTATTGGAAACCTCGCCCGCAACAGCATAGCCGTAAGACAACTTCACTTTCTCCGCGGTCTCAACCGGAATCTTTAAGGCAATGGCTAAGTCGCTTGTAATATGTCCGGCTCCAAGAGGAAAGACCTTAGTGTGCAAGAGCTTATCTTCTTCAAAAACCGCGATCCCGGTCGTCCCATAACCAACATCAATCATTATCACTCCCAATTCTTTCTGACTATGAGTCAAAACCGAAGAAGCGGAAGCCGTCGGACCGAAGATCAAAGCGCCGATGCTCCCCCCGGCGAGCTCAACGCACTTTGTCAGATTTCTCACCGCCGGAGAAAAAGCGTCAATAATCAGGCTGATTACCTCCAGTCTTGCCCCTACCATTCCCAAAGGATCCTGAATGTCACCCACCCCATCAACAATAAATTCCTGCTTCAAGGTATGGAGAATCATCCGATTGGAGGGAAGATTAATCGCTTCCGAGGCCTGGACCACCCGATCAACATCATCCTTGTAAATCTCGGCGTTGGCTCGGGCGACGGCGGTAATCCCGCGCGAGGTTTGAACCCGAACATCCGAACCGCCGACCCGCAGGTAAACGTTTCTTAGAGCCGTTTTTGAAAGTTGTTTAACTTCTTGAATGATATCGCCGACAACCGCCACTGCCGCATCCATATCCACCACCACTCCCCTCCGCAGGCCCCGCGATGGGCGGGTCAAACCGGCGTGCAAAACAACGCGGCCCCCATCCGTCGGCTCGGCAATAACTGCCCTAACTTTATCCGAGCCGATATCCAGCCCCAGAATCAGCGACTGAGCCATGTAAGCAGTTTCTTTTCCATCTTTTCCATAGTCATTCTATCACTAACGCTCGCGTGATTAAAACCTAGAAGATGAAGGATACCGTGAGCGAGAAGCAGTTGAATATCCTCTCGGTTTTTTTCGATACAGGGCGGGCAGAGGTAGACCTCGCCTAAAAAACGGGGGCTAATCTTGGGAAAATTCTTCGGCGCCTCAAAAGACAGCACATTTGTTGCCCTATCCCTGCCCCGGTATTGGCGGTTCAATCGCTTCATTCCAAGGGTACCCACTAAATAAATCTCAATCGCCGCCCTATTCTGCTTTAAAAAAAGAAGGATCTTCTCCGCTCTGCCTTTTAGATCCTCCTCCAATTTTTGATATCTTTTATCGAGAGCAACAACTGCAACTTCATTCGCCTGCTTCATTCTTCGCGCCCCGGACTCTATTTTCTATTTTCTGATTCCAGAATTTTCTTCACGATCTCTTTTACCGTTCCCGCTTCGGCTCTCCCTGCCACCTCCTTCATCACTGCCCCCATCACCCGGCCAAAGTCCGTTAGTCCCCCATCCGTTGCCCTTTTTACAATTGCTTCAACCTCGTCGGCGGTGAGCTCCGGCGGAAGATAAGATTTGATTATATCAAGTTCTTTGGCCTCTTTGTTTGCCAGCTCCGGTCGTCCTGCAGCCGTGTAAATCTGGCCCGCCTCCTTTCTCTTTTTTGCCTCCTTTCCCAGTACCCCGATCACTTCTTCTTCCGTTATCTCTGCCTCGCCCCGAAGCTCAATTTCTCTGTTGTGCAGGGCCGCCAAAAGCCCCCGAAGGGTTTCGGTCTTTAAAATATCGCCCGATCTCAATGCCGTTTCCGAATCCTTTCTTAATTGGTCGATTAGAGACATAATTCTTCGCTAAACTGACGCTAAACTTTCGCGTCTGTTTCGCGTATTCACTTCCAAAAAGCACCAAGTTTCTTCAGCCGCCTGATTTCGGCTTGCTTCTTTTCCCGGTGGAGCGCGGAGGCGCGGCGGCTTCTCCGATTGGTCGGCCGCTTGCTAAATCGTCTTGCCCTTGACTCCCTCAAAACCCCGCTCTGTTGGACTCTTTTGCTAAAGCGGTAAATAAGTGAACTAACCGATTCCCCTTCTCTCTTTTTTACATTAATTGCCGACATTTCCTTTGAGTATCTTCTCTCTTATTGTTTGCAGGCTCTCTCCGGGTGGATTGCTAACGATTGAGTGGATGCTTCCGCCGTTATCCGCGTGCCATCTGGGTACAACGTGGACATGAAGGTGTTCGACTCCCCCGCGGGAAGCCGGTCCCTGGTTAATGCCGATGGTGAACCCCTCGGGCCTAAGAGTACGCTGGAGCATATCAGTTATCCTCCTAACCGTCAAAAAAAGAGGGCCGAGACTGTCCTCGGGAAGGGTAACGATCGAATCAGCATGCTCTTTGGGAATGACAAGAGTGTGGCCTGGAGCAAGCGGACTGGCGTCGAGAAACGCGAAGGTTTTCTCGTCTTCGTGGAGCACCTCCGATGGAACCTCCTTGCTCGCTATCCTGCAGAAAAGACAATCCATAATTAGGCACGAAGCCGTTTCTTCACTTCCTCGACCACTTTTCCCAACGGCACCGGTTCCTGGGCGCCGCTATCCATATCCCGAATAATGATGCTCTGCTCATACACTTCCCGCTGTCCCAAGATCAGGGTCAGAGGTGAATTCACCTTATTAGCGGCCTCTAACTGCTGGGAAAGAGAATTCTTGCCCAAGACGCTTATTACCGGGATATTGTTTTGGCGAAACTCTTCCATCAAAGACAAACTCTTTTTCTTGGCCAAATCTCCAATGTGAACCAAAAATATTCTGGGTTTAACTTTCTGAATGAGAGTGTTAGGCTGAGTTTCGCGGATGACGTCCGCTATCCGTTCTATTCCCATCGCTCCACCCACTGCCGGAGTTGACCGGCCTCCCAGAACTTCAGCCAGATAGTCATAGCGGCCGCCGCCGGCTAAGGCCAGCCTGCCTGCCGGCAAAACGGAGCCCTTCTCCTCAAGAAAGATTTCAAAGACGGTACGGCTGTAATAATCCAGCCCTCTTACTAAAAGGTGATTGACCAGATACGGTAAATTAACTTCTTCCAAGAATTCCAAAACCTGCTTCAAGTGGTTCCGGCACAGGCTGCAGATACTATCAAGAATGCTCGGCGCTCCCGCCTTAAGCTCCTCACACTTCTCTTTCTTGCAATCAAGCAAGCGTAAGGGATTGGTCTTTATCCGTTTTTCGCAATCCCGGCAAATGGACTGCCCCCGATAATAGTCCACTAGTTTTTTCCGATAATTGGGGCGGCAAATCCGGCAGCCGATACTGTTAATCTGGACCAAAAGAGGTTTCAATTTCAGCTCTTCCATCAGACGGAAGAACATAATAATAACTTGAGCGTCATTGACCGGATCGCTCTCCCCGCCGATAACCTCGAAGTCAATCTGGTGGTGTTGTCGATAGCGGCCGGCTTGCGGTCTCTCGTGGCGAAAAACCGGCCCAATCGAATAAAGTTTTCGAGGTTGAGGCAAGCGGTGCATGCCGTGCTGAAGATAGCTCCTAATCATGGAAGGGGTAAACTCCGGCCGCAAGGCCAGCCGATCACCGCCTTTGGTTTTAAGGACGTACATTTCTTTTTCAACAACATCCGTTGTCTCGCCCGTACCCCGACGAAAAAGCTCCTCCGCCTCCAAAATAGGAGTTTCAATTTTGGCAAAACCATAAAAATCGGCAACCCGCCGCGCCTCCTCTCTTATTTTATCCCACAGAGGCATCACCTGGGGGAGAGTATCGTGCATCCCCCTTGGCGACTGCAAAAGGAGTGATTTAGCTTCTTTTGCGGCGTTCTTTTTTGGTGAAGATTCTTTTTTAGGCATCCTAGGGATTAATAGGCAAAGACATCAAGTTCATTAGGCGGCCAAAAGCGCACCTTTACAAGCCCTACCACTTTGTCTCGACGGAGGGCCCCCCAGCTTCGCGAATCGCGGCTCTGAGCCCGATTATCTCCCATCACAAAATACTCGTCCGATCCCAGGATAAAATCGGTCTCCCCGATTGATTCCCTATCCGACGGAAGGTAAGTTTCTCTCAAAGGTCTGCCGTCAACATGCACTCGGCCGTCGGAGATGCTCACTACTTCCCCCGGCAAACCAATCACCCGTTTGATAAAATATTCCGATTCGTTTTCAGGATTCCTGAAAACGATCACCTCGCCTCGATCTAAAGTCCTGAAGTAGTAACTCACTTTATCAACCAGCACGTAGTCGCCGGAGAAAAAACTTGGCGTCATGCTTGCTCCCTGAACCCTAAAGGGCTGTGCGATA
>JACQLT010000005.1 GCA_016203945.1 Parcubacteria group bacterium
CCCCAAAAAGGATATAAGTTTGTATATCAACTCCCCGGGCGGTTCGGTAACGAGCATGCTTGCGATTTACGACACCATGATTTACATCAAGCCGGACATTGCAACATATTGCATGGGGGTGGCGGCCTCGGGAGCGGCGGTGCTGCTTGCGGCAGGGACAAAAGGGAAACGCAGAGCCCTTCCGAACTCGGAGGTAATGGTCCATCAAGTGCTTGGCGGCGCGGAGGGACAAGCGGTAGAAATAGAAATACACGCCAAGCATATTTTACGCGTCAAAGACCGTCTCAACAAAATTCTCTCCCTTCATACCGGCCAATCTATCTCTAAAATAGAAAAAGATACCGATCGGGATTTATTCATGACGCCGGAGGAGGCAAAAGCATACGGCATCGTAGATGAAATCGTCAAAGTAAAATCACCGGGGGCAAACGACAAGAAATAGGATGAAAAAAATAAGATACCGCGCCGCAAGTGGCGCGGTATCGCCGTACAGATTGCGGCAATGCGCTAGAACCCATCTCAAAAATGCTTTCATCGCGAGATTGCAAAACTTCGAGCGAGACGCGGTCAAAAAAAACGAGTAATATACAGCGTATCTTGCGAGGTTTTTTTGACAAGTCGCAGCCGAAGTTTTGCGATAGCAGCAGAAATGATTTTTGAGATAGGTTCTAGTTCTGTCGGCATTCTTCCGCGTTACGTCCGCTTGCCCGCCTTAGGCGGGCGTATTTCTGCGAGCACTCCCGATAAATTTGATTTGAGGGAGTACTAAAACGAAAAACGGGTTTCAATTCCGCGCTGTACCGTGCGCCCGCGCGCAACACAGCGCTCGTTTTCAAGTACCGCAGGAAAATTTCCCAGTCCGCGCACCGTAACATTTCCGTTTACAGGATCTTTTTCCAGCGAAACATCCGCGCAGGCACGCGCAGTTACGGATTCCTCAAGCGGAAGTTCCAAACTGAATTCCCACCTTGTCCCGTCCCCGACAATCACCGGAACAATCTCGCGGTCCGCGCATCGGATGGACGTGCCCTGGTCAAACGCCTGCTCTACAAGCTCCCAATAAAGCGCGCATTCCACGGCCGTATCGGCAGAATAAAAAGCGATTTGGGAATCTCTTCCCGAGGTGGAAAGAAGCAATTCGCCAAGCACAAGATTTGAAACCCCGAGACTTACCGTCAATGCAACGCTGATAACAAGAAGCGCAAGAAGCATTGTAACACCACGTTGCCGTCTATATTTTCTTTTCATATATAATTCGCGCAGGGCTTAATTATCCAGTCGCCGTTGCGAAACCGTTGTCTGCAGACGCAACGTTACTTGTTCGGCCTCGGAAACTCCTGCCGTTCCCTTAAGCAGCATGGTCACGCGCGGCTGGCGTAAGTCGGCAGTTGCGGCACCGGTTCCTACAACATAAAATTTAAAATCATTTATGTGCACCAGCCCGGATGTAAGAAACGTCGTGCTTAGCCGGTCTACTGTTTTTTGCAGACGTCCGCTGTTGCTCTCATATTCATAAGAAATGGTCTGGCCGCGCGCGTTTTGAAACGTCAACAGCCGTTCACCCGTCGCGCAATCTTTCGGTACATATCCCGGGGGAGGGGCAACATCATCACAGAAAAAGTCTCTTCCTGTGCGAATTTCTTTGGCAATCGCTTCAAACGCGAAGCGGAAATTGTCTTCGGCGTTTTGCAGCGCAACTGCTTTTTTTTGCGCGGCGGAAACGCTAAGAATTGCGCTGATACTGATAAGCAGCGCAACGGAAAATACGCCCAGAGACACGATCATCTCAATAAGGGTAAACCCC
>JACQLT010000006.1 GCA_016203945.1 Parcubacteria group bacterium
ATGCTGAAGAGAAAAGCGATAGTAAGGAGAAGAATTGAGAAAGCGCAGGGGTTGATGCTGTCAACCAGAGCCGCGGCGGCCACAATCGGCAGGAGCAAGGTGCCGCCGCCGGAGATCTGCCAGATAAAAGAAGCAGAGCCCGTGGAGCCGAAATAAATCGCGCCCCCGGCAATGACAAGAGCCGCAAGAATAAAGAAAACTAATCTCTTGCCCATCTCTAGGGTTTCACCAACGCTTTAAAGTCCAGGAAAAGCGGCGCGCCTCCGACCGTGAGCGCAACTTGCCTTTCAATCGGTCCCACGCCGGCGGGCCCATGCGCCGCCGGATCAAAGACCGCGCGAACGATTAGTTCTTCGCTCGGGTTAACCTTTAAGTTCGCGTTATTCATCATTCCGCTATGTCCGGCCATACCGAAAGGGCCAAACTCTTTGCCGTCTTTAGTCAAAAGATATGCAGTAGTGCACATGCAGGAAGTTTCTACCCGTCCGATTTTTACCACTTCAGCGGAATTATTCTTGAGAACGAATTTATGCTCCACCAGCCCCCTGGCCATAGAAACTTCGCCGAAATCATAGTTTGTCTCGGCGGCTGTAAGCACCATGTTTCCATTGTCGGTTGAACTGTCAAAGTTCGGATTCTCATTCGGAGCTTTTGAGTTGTTGTAACTCCAGAAGATTAGTCCCCCTCCTACAAGAAGGGATATTAAGGTAATTACGATTGTTTTATTCATTGTTTAATTTTTCAACGCAAAAACGACCTTACGCGAGGACAATCTACCGGGCAGTGATCCGCTTCGGGCGCACTACTGCCCGGCCTAGATAAGGGCGGTCGGACTATTTATATGGAGAGTGAACCACTTCTCAAAACGGAGAGGCGACTCGCGCCGAGCTTTATCCGCGATTCGAAGAGATACCCAAACGACCGGATCCATATCCAATCGCCTCTCCAATAGAGAATAGGTAACTGCTAGAGCGATAGCGCCGAAGAAAAACGGTAAAAGTGAAAGAAGAAGAATTTTCAAATGGGAAATGTGGAGCATAAGGCCGGCTATCTCTCCCAGTCCCTCACAAGCTTTACCGCCAAGGAGAGGACAGAAAAAATGATCAAGAACATAAAGAGAGGCCGCAAAGAAAAGGGCGCCGCCGACTAAAAAGATGAGAAAAAGACCGACTATCCTAAACATAAATCGCCCCATACCCGTTAAGTATATCCCAATTTGGCTTTCCTCAAAGTCAGGGCGTTCATTACGACAATAATGGAACTGGCACTCATCAAAAGCGCGCCCCATTCGGGCCGGAGAATGATGCCGTATGTAAAAAGCACTCCGGCCGCGAGGGGAATAGCGAAGACATTGTAGCCGGCTGCCCACACCAGATTCTGAACCATTTTTCTCGTAGTCCGGTGACTAAGCTCCACCAGAGCAAGAACGTCGCGCAAGTCATTCTTGATTAAGACCACTTCGGCTGATTCAATCGCAACATCCGTACCGGCCCCGATGGCAATTCCGACGTTGGCTTGAGTGAGGCTGGGAGCGTCATTAATGCCATCACCCACCATAGCGACCAGTCCGCCGTTTTCCTGCAATTCTTTTATTTTATTAACTTTGTCTTCCGGCAGAACTCCGGCGAAAAACTTATTGACGCCGAGCGTATCAGCCACCGTCCGGGCCACATCCTCGTTATCCCCCGTAAGCATTACCGGCTCGATGCCAAGCCGCCTTAAACTTTGCAGAACCTCTTTTGCTTCATCCCGGGGAATATCGGCGAGGCCGATCACCGCAAGCGCCCTGCCCTCGGCCGCGACCCAGACCAGGCTTCTGCCTCCTTGATTCAACTTCTCAATTTTTTGGGGAAGACTCCCCAACCTGACTCCTTCTTCCCTCATCAAAAGTTCGTTGCCAACAATGATTTTTTTTCCTTCAATGAGGCCGATGCCGCCGCGGCCGGGAGCCGATCTGAAATCTTTGG
>JACQLT010000001.1 GCA_016203945.1 Parcubacteria group bacterium
ACCTTGCTTTTGACTTTTCCCCGGCTATACTCCTGCACGTACTTTGTTCCGTCCCGCGACACTTCCGCTTTCAGATATATGGACAACGCGTTCACCACGGATACTCCAACGCCGTGAAGACCTCCCGACACCTGGTACGCCTTGCCTCCGAACTTGGCTCCCGCGTGCAGGGTCGTAAGTACGGTTTCAAGGGCGGATTTCTTGGTCTGGGCGTGTTTGTCCACCGGAATGCCTCTTCCGTCATCTGTCACCAGTACCTGATTCTTTGGAAGCAGGGTAACCTGGATATTCTTGGCGTGGCCCGCCATGGCCTCATCCAAAGAGTTGTCCACCACCTCCCAAATGAGATGGTGAAGACCATCGAGGCCGGTTGACCCGATGTACATGCCCGGCCTCTTTCTGACGGGTTCCAATCCTTCAAGAACAAAAATCTCCTTTGCGGTATACGCTTCCCCCTTGCCCTCTTTGGGAGGGGCTTTTTTTACCTTCTTTTTAGCCATGGAGTTATAGTACAATTATAGCATATTTGCGTTACAAAACAAAGGCAAAAACAAGGCGATTTCTCCTGAGAATGTTACCTTAATTCCGCCTTAAATTGCCTGGCCGTCTGCTTATAAACTTCAGCTTGGATGGCATCGACTTCGCTCGAAACCAGCGTCCTGTCGCTGCTTCTGTAGACTATGCGGTAGGTATAGCTCATTCTATTGTCGCCGAATTTCTCGGCATTTTCGTATTTATCGATGAGCTCCACCTGTTCTACCAAATCTCCGCCCAAGTCACGTATCAGGTCAAAGTAGTTGTTGGGCACGAAGCTTTTACCAACCACAAACGATATGTCGCGGGTGATCGGTGGAAATTTTGAAACTTCCCTGAATTTATTGCCAAGTTTGAGCTGCCGCTTTACCCGCTCGTCCTGAGACCAGAGCAACCGAATATCCGGCAGCTCCATTGATGCCATGGCTAAACGCTCAAGGCCAAATCCGAATGCCCATCCATTATACCCGTGGAGGCCGAAGTTCGATAAGACGCTTTTTCGCGGCAATCCCGATCCGAGCATCTCTACCCACTTGCCCGCAACCTCTGCCTCCATTTCAAAGCTTGGGTCGGTATAGGGAAACGTATGCTCATAAAAACGGAACTTTACGTCGTTGCCGAAAATATTCCGCGCGATATCAGAAAGAACACTCTTTAAATCTTCGGGAGTTATGATCCTCTGGCTATCTGGAGCTAAGTATAATCCACCGATCTGATGGAATACATTCGTGTGCTTACGATCTATTTCATCCTTGCGATATACCTTGCCATAGCAAATCGTGCCGAACGATTCGTTCCTTTTGATCCTTTCTTTGATGACGGGGTGGTTCAAATAGTAATACCAGAACACCGTGTCATGCGTACGCAGTACATACTCCTCGTTCACATAGTATGTATCTGACTTGCTGCGCGCCGGATGCCCCGGCGGCATATTGAACATGTCAAAGAGAATGGGTACGGGAATGATCTCGGGTATCTTGATCACGTCAAACCCTTCAAGACTTTTTACGCTCAGCGTGCGGTCAACGATTTCTTTCAAAGGACTTCCCTCTTCCCTGGATAGGTCGGGGAGGTTAAGAAAACGAAGCAATCTTTTTGCTTCAGGATCCTCTCTTCCCTCAAGAACCTTTCGCATCTCCTGTTCTTCCGGAGAGATGATTTCTATGTATTGTTTGCCCGTATCCATTTATTTATTATAATACCGAGAAAATCCCTTGAAATCAACACCCAGATACCCAGCCGCCTTGTGCTTAACGAGCATCTATGATAGAAAAAACAGGCGGGGTAGTGGATCGGTACCATGCGAGGCCCATAACCTTGAGATCCGGGTTCAACTCCCGGCCCCGCAACAAGCAGAAAATTTTAGTGAAAATTTTGAAATCACCCCGTGGTGGAAAAATAGGAGCGAAGCGACGTAAGAAACCGAAGGTTTCTTAAGCCGCGGGGGTCGGGGTGATTTCCAAGCCGGCATAGCTCAGTGGTTAGAGCGAGCGCTTCATAAGCGTTAGGTCGCAGGTTCGATCCCTGCTGCCGGCACCCCAGAGCATTCTGGGAAGTCCGTGGACCCGTAGTGTAGCCCGGTTAACACGTCTCCTTGTCACGGAGAAGATCGCCGGTTCAAATCCGGTCGGGTCCGCCAAAAAAGCAATTTGCTAGATAAGATCGAGTGCTCGGAACGCGTCCTCATAGACGCCAAGGGTTTTGCGGGCCTGCTCTAAAGTGAGGTGGTAGTCGGGATCGTGAACGATGTTGTTGCGTACCGCATGCGCCTGAGCTACCTCCTGGATATTCGGGATAATGGCTTCGGTGACATTTTTCAGTCGCTCGGCCAACGTGAGCTGAGTGAATCCGATGCGCAAGAGAATGTTTCCCAGTATGTCGTCCGCCTCCATGAGTGCAAGTTTATACTCCGCCTCATTTGGGGTTTGCAGGCGGCTCTTGATGCGTTCCCACTGACGGGTGACGCGGGAGTACCCGTACGCTCGATACGACAAGAATTCCGTGAGATCAAATATGAACCTGAAGTTTTTCCATTGCGTGCGCAGAACAGCCCACACCAAGAACGCAAGGAATATGAAGCCCGTAACGATGAATGCGATCTTCATGGGCAGGAGGTCTGCCTGAAGCTTCTGGTCGTTGATGGAGCTCAAGAATTCGTTCATCGGATTTGCTCTATGATGGTTCCTGTCTCAAACAGCGTCTGTTCATCAAAGGGTTTAGAGATAAGGTGAAGGCCTACGGGCAGGCCTGCCTGGCCGGCAGGCAGGCGGTCAACCGAACCCGCAGGCACGGACAGAGCAGGAAGACCCGCCAAGTTTACAGGCACGGTGTAGATATCAACGAGATACATAGCAAGAGGATCTGTCATGCGCTCCCCCAGCTTGAAGGGTACCACGGGAGATGTCGGTCCCAGTATAACATCTACACTCTCAAATGCCTTTTCAAAATCCTGCTTCAAAAGCCTTCTTACCTTCTGGGCCTTAAGGTAATAGGCATCATAATATCCCGCTGAAAGCGCGTATGTGCCCAGCATGATGCGACGCTTCACTTCGGTTCCGAGCCCTTCTCCGCGATTCTTTAGGTAGGATTGCTCAAGGGTTTTCGCAGGCACACGAAGCCCGTATCGCATGCCGTCATATCTCGCAAGGTTTGCCGAGGCCTCTGACGTATTGATGATATAATAGACAGCTAACGCGTACTTGGTATGCGGCAGGCGGATCTCTCGTATCTTTGCCCCTGCTTTCTCCAATTTTCCGATGATGTCCCTCACCGCCTTCTCCACCGCGGGATCCAGCCCCTCTGCAAAATATTCTTGGGGAACGCCGACCCTCAGATTTTTGATATTCCCTTTAAAGGAAACGGCTGGCGCATACTCAACCGTGGTAGCGTCATTCGCATCCCTGCCACGAATAGTCTCAAATATCAGCTTCACGTCCTCCACGGAGCTAGCGAACGGTCCCACCTGATCCAAAGAAGAGGCCAGGGAGATAACTCCGGACCTGGACACGGATCCGTATGTCGGCTTGAGCCCTACGATACCGCAAAAGGCAGCAGGCAGGCGGATAGAGCCCCCGGTGTCTTCTCCGAGCGCGAATACGCTTTCCTGGGCCGCAACCGCGGCTGCCGATCCCCCGGAACTTCCTCCGGGAACGCGGCTTGGGTCTATGGGATTACGGGTTGGGCCGAATGCGGAGTTCTCCGTGGAAGCTCCCATGCCGAATTCATCCATGTTGGTTTTGCCAAGAAACACCGCTCCCTGGGCTCTCAGTTTTTGAACGCACGTTGCCTCATACGGAGCCACGTAGTGTTCAAGGGTCTTGGAAGCCGCGGTGCACGGCATCCCTTCAACGAGAATCGCATCCTTGATGCTGCACGGGATGCCGGCGAGTATGCTGATATTTTCCTTGTTGGCGATTGCCGCGTCCACCGCTTTTGCCTGAGCTAATGCCGATCTCCGGTCAACGCTCAAAAACGCATGGATTTCTTCCTGCTCAATGCGATCCAGGCATCTTGACGCGAGCTCTATCGCGGATACCTCTTTGTTTATGAGTTGTTCGTGGATTTCCCTGATTGCCATGGCACCTGCGGAACCTGCAAAAACTTCCCCTTAACAAGAGGAAACAAAGAAAGGAGCTTGCCTCGCCGCTCTTCGGTTTCTCGTCTGGGCTTGTCTTCTCTGCCTCGCCAGTAGGCGGGCCTCCCCTTTTTCTCTTCTGTACCAGAGTGAGTCATAGGATCTATGCCAGCCACGTCAACTTCGTTGAGGATCTCAAAGTATTCAAGGATGGAGGCGAAGTCCTTCTGGAACCTCTCCACCTCTTGCTCTTGAAGCTGAATATGCGCAAGATTCGCAATATGTTGTACCTGCTCCTTTGTTATCATCTTGGAGGTTCCAAATCTTCAGTTTCAACAAGCACGTCGTGGAGCTCGTCTAAGTTCTCCAGTACCATACCAGCTCCCCTCACCACGGCAGTCAGGGGATCTTCAACAATGACCGTTGGGATCTTGGTCTCCTTGGCAATGAAGATATTGAGCTCTCTGAGTAAGGAGCCCCCGCCTGCAAGATGGATACCGGTTGCCATGATGTCGGCCAAGAGCTCCGGAGGGGTCTCTTCAATGGTGAGCTTGATCTCGTTGACAATCTGGCGCACGGACCGCTCCATTGCCCTTCTGATATCCACGTCAGACACGATGATCTCTTCTGGAAGGCCGGTGACCAGATTCCTGCCGCGCAGGGGCATGGTCTTTCGCTCTTTCATGGAATAGGCCGATCCGATCGCAATCTTGATTCCTTCTGCCGTGCGCTCTCCGATGAGGATCCGATACTCGTCCTGCGCGAAACGGATGATATCTTCTGAAAGCTTGTCTCCGGCTATCCTCAGGGACTTTGCGGAGACAATGCCTCCCAGGGAGATAACCGCGACCTCGGTCGTGCCTCCTCCAATATCCACCACGAAATTCCCTCCTGCTTCCTGGACTTCCAGACGGGCCCCGATGGCAGCTGCCATGGGTTCTTCGATGAGGTATACCTCTCTGGCTCCGGCAGACAAGGCGGCGTCCCGCACCGCCTTTTTTTCCACTTCGGTGACGCCAAAGGGAATGCCCACGATCACCCGGGGACGAGGAGTAAGAAGAAATTTCTTCTCGGTCGCCTTGTGAATAAAATATCTGAGCATCTGCTCGGTCACCTCAAAATCGGAAATGACCCCTTTTACCAAAGGACGCGTGGCCACGATGTGGCCCGGCGTACGGCCTACCATTTTCTTGGCCTCTTTTCCGATGGCGAGGATCTGGCCGGTTTTCTGGTTCACGGCAACCACCGAAGGCTCCTGGATGACAATGCCCCGACCTCGCACGTAGACGAGGGAATTGGCCGTTCCCAAGTCAATGGCAATGTCTTGTCCAAAATATGACAGCGCTTTGTTGATAAGGGAACGCATAGAATGATTAGGGTTTCAAACGCTTGATCACATCTGTAATATCCAATGTCTCAACGTTCTTTTCATCTCTCTTCTTCATCTCTACCTTCTCAGCTCCGGTCTTTTCGCTTTGGATGAGACGCCAAGGCATGCCGAGAAGATCTGCGTCCGCCATCTTTTCTCCGGGAGAAACTTCCCTGTCGTCGTACAGCACGGATATTCCGGCGTCCTTGAACTTCTCATAGGTTGCAGCCGTCTCTGGCGCCGCTCCCGGAAACGCGAGGAGGTGGCAGGAAAACGGAGCTATGGCCGCCGGCCACCGGATCCCTTTCTCGTCATGGAATAGCTCGACCGCCGTCCCCATCGCTCTTCCTGGTCCGATGCCGTAGCTTCCCATAACCACTGCATGTGTTGTACCTTGTTCATCCACAAATTTCAAACCCAGGAGTTCTGAAAACTTTGTGCCCAGGTTGAAAATATTTCCCACCTCAATTGCCCGTTTCTCTTCAAGGTTCTTACTGGAACACTGAGGACACGTGGGTTGTTCTTTGATAATTTCTTTGTTCACCGCAACACGGCACTTCCCACAAACGAAAATGGTATCTTCTCCTGCTTCGCAGAGCGTTTGAAATTCATGCGAATATTTAGAAAAACTTCCTCCGGAAGCAAAAGTAAGAAGCGTCTGCTCCCCTATGCCGATGCGATCAAAGATCGCGCGGTACGCCTTTTTTGCGAGCTCATAGAACATTTCGTGCTCCTCTTGCGATCGGGAGAAAGAATACAAATCCTTCATGATGAACTCGCGAGAGCGCAGCAGCCCCGATCTGACCCTCAGCTCGTTCCGAAACTTTGTCTGGAACTGATACGCGGAAACCGGAAGATCCCTCCAGGAAGACAGATGATGGCTCATGAGGGCCGCGATGGGCTCCTCGTGGGTATTCGCCAATCCAAGCTCAGCCTCATTATTCAATGTTGTCTTAAACCACACGTCAATAACCGAGTCGTCCCAGCGCTTGGTCTTCTTCCACAATTCGGGATTCTGAAGAGAAGTGAGAAGCACCTCTTGCGCTCCTAAGACGTTCATCTCTTCGCGGATGATTGCGATGATGTTGTTCAATACCCGAAGGCCGAGCGGAAGAAACGCGTATGCGCCCGCCACCTCTTTGTGAATGAAGCCGCCCCGCAGCAAGAGCTTGGCGTTCGTGCTTTGTTCTTCTGCGGGAGCTGTCTTTGAAGTTTTCGTGAAAAGTTGCGATTGCTTCATGCTAATTTCCGGTTAAGCGACTAATATCCTGAAGGGTGACAAATAGGAGAAGAGAAATAAGGATGAGGAAGAATGCGGCATGGATGCGCTGTTCAATCCGCGCCTGCACCGGCTTCTTGCGTATCGCTTCAATCGCGAGAAAGAGCAGCTTTCCTCCGTCAACCGCTGGAATAGGCAATGCGTTGAATACTGCAAGATAGACGGCAAGCAACGCCAGGAGCAAAAGGAACGAAGCTAGGCCTCCGGCAAATGCGTTCTGCAGAAGGTCGAAAATGCCAACGACCCCCAGGAATTGCGTCCCTGCAGGAACTCCCCGGAAGCTCACGAGGCCCGCCACCAGCTGCCATAGCCCCTGCACGACCTGCACCGTGAACTGCCAGGTGAACAGGAATCCTTTCACCGGAGCCTCATACCAGGGATATGAAACCAGGGCCGTTCTCGCAAGCGCAACCCCCAAAGGACCTTGGCCTTCGGGAACCCGCTCTCGGACGTTGAGCGTTACTTCATAGCTCTCCTTGCCAGAGCGTACACGCATGATTATATCCTGCCCTGCATGGCCCTGGGTAAACTCCTGCACCGCAGACACGGTGTTCATCTCTATGGGAAGCTCCTGAGTTCGGAAT
The DNA here is from genome assembly GCA_016203945.1 of Parcubacteria group bacterium. Taxonomy (GTDB): domain Bacteria; phylum Patescibacteriota; class Minisyncoccia; order Minisyncoccales; family UBA10102; genus JACQLT01. The sequence continues at coordinate 7,341 of JACQLT010000001.1, forward strand.
CCCTCAATCACGTCCCCCACGGCTAGCCCCGCAGCAGCAGCCGGAGATCCGGGAACCACAGCAACTATCTGTACCTGAGCGTTTCCCGGATACTCATCTTGCACCTGGCTCGGAATGCCGAAGGTGGCTCCCAGAAAGGTAAGGATGAGAAACGCCACCAGCCAGAACGCAACCACGCCCGAAGCCACGATGAAGGAGCGCTGCAGCACAGACTTGCCAGCATAGCTGCAGTTCCCAGCCATACCCGTTCCCTCTTCCCCTTCCAGGCGCACGAACGCACCCAGAGGAAGAAGGTTCAAGGAATACAGCGTTTCTCCCAAGCGCACTCCTGCAATGCGCGGAGGAAGCCCGACGCCGAACTCTTCCACCTTGACGCCGAATTTCTTTGCAACCAGAAAGTGCCCGAGCTCGTGCAGCACGACAAGCACAATCAAACTGATGAACACGATAAGTATGGTCATCCCTGTAATTCCTTAATTTTGCGCTCTTTCAAGGATTCAATCTTGCCCTGGTATTCGTCCACGAATTTCTGCAGCTCGTCCTTTCCCTTGAACTTTGCGTCTTCTCTGATTGTTCCTGTCCTTGACCAATTTTGCAACTGATCCCATGCGTCCTCTCTGCATTTCCGGATCGTCTTGCGCGCCTCTTCTGCTTTCATGCTGATCGCTTTTGCAAGGCTCTTGCGGAATTCCTCGGTCAGAGGAGGAAATGACAAACGGATCGTATCCTTATCCACGATAGGGGAAGCCCCCATGGAAGCCGCGAACAGCGCCTTTTCAATGGGTTCCAAATACGACCTGTCCCAGGGCTGTATGAGGAGGGAACGAGGCTCTGGGCAAGAAATTGAGGCCAGCTGTTTCAGAACCATCTTCTGGGAAAACGCCGTGACCTGAATATCCTCCACCATGGCAGGAGAAGCGTGGGACGTGCGGACCTTGGAAAGCTCCTTTACAAAGAAGTCCAGTGCTTTTCCCATATCCTGTCGGGTTTTTACAAGAAGTTCTTTTTCCATGCGAAAATAAATTATTTATTTGAGCGCTCGTTAGAGGGCCAAGAGCACGTGCTCTAAAGCAAGACGGGTATTCACGTTCGTGGTGCGCAGCATGAGCCAGGATTCTTGCATTCTCTCAAGAAGCGTCTGTAATGAAACAGGGAACGCAGATACTCTGGACTTCTCTAAGAAGAGAGTGTGAAGCCGGTCTTGCCAAGCCTCAAGCATAGAGATGACGTGCTCTGCGTCTTCCGCTTTCTCTTTCGCAAAAGCAAGGCGGCTGCGCAATGAAGATTTTTTCAGGCGGGAAAGCTCCTTTACATATGCTTCCTGCTCTTTATTTGGTTCGGCATATGGAGAAAAGAAGGGTATGTTTTGAAGCCTGGATCTGAGCGGCGAGGAGAGAAGCTGAGCCGGGTGTGCGAGCAAAAAAAACAGTACTGAGGAACTCGGCTCTTCCAGTATCTTGAGTAAAGCCGCCTGGCTCTCTTTCCCCATGTCTTGGGCTTCTTGAATAACGACGATCCTGAAAGGTGACTGGGCTGGAGTAAGCGAAGCGAAACGGCGAATCTCCTGCACCTTGGCTATCGCAGGACCCTCTGTAACCCAAAGAACATCCCGGTGCGTATCCGTATATTCTCCCAGCAGATAGCGCAGGAGCTCCCGCACGGATTTGAGCTTGCGCTCTTTTGCGTTTCCGGACAACAGATAGGCATGGCTCATCCTCTCTTGCTCGGCTGACTTGAGGAGGAATGCTGAAGGATTTTTCATCGTTTTGTCATGATGCTGCGTTTGTATATCTCCAGGTTCTCCAAAACCACGCCGGTTCCCTTTGCAGCGCACAGCAGGGGTTCATCTGCGATAAAGCAGGGGACGCCGATTGCGCGCGAGATGAGTTGGTCCAGGTTCCTCAGTAGAGCCCCGCCTCCGGAAAGCACCATTCCCTTATCCATGATATCTGCGGAAAGCTCGGGGGGGGTATCATGCAGTAGAGCTTTGATGACTTGAATGATTTCTCCGAGAGGTTCTTTCAGGGCTTCTGCGACATCGTTTGACGAAACCTTTATCGTCTTTGGCAGCCCAAGCAACAAATCCCTTCCCCGTACTTCTACGACCTGCTCTTGCTTTTCTGGCAGCGCGCTTCCCACCTGTATCTTAATTTCTTCTGCGGTCTTCTCTCCCACGGCCACGTTATGCTTCTTCTTTATGAAGTCGGCGATTGCCTGATCGAACCGATCCCCTGCGACGCGCAAGGAAGCGAACGCAACCATCCCTCCCAGCGATATGACTGCAACCTCGGCCGTTCCTCCCCCGATGTTCACAATCATATGCCCCGAGGAAGAGTTGATGGGAATGCCAGCCCCAATGGCAGCCAAAATAGGCTCTTTTGCAATGTATGTGGCTCTGGCTCCCGCTTTGGTGGCTGCCTCGATCACGGCCCGGCGTTCGGTAGACGTGATGCCAGCTGGCACGGAAACCAATACTTCCGGCTTGAAAAACTGGAGTCCTGGCACTACCCTTCTCAGAAAATATCTGATCATGGCGAGCGTCACGCGGAAATCCGCAATGACTCCGTCCCTCATGGGGCGGTACACGCGAATCGTATCCGGAGTGCGGCCGGTCATCTCCTTGGCGGCAGCTCCCACGGCTAAAATCCTGTTTTCGCCCAAAGACACCGCAACCACGGAGGGCTCCGAAAGAACCACTCCTTTCCCCGGAACGAACACCAGTGAGTTGCACGTTCCCAGATCAATGCCGATTTTTGTGATGAAAAATGCCATTATAAAATAGACTCATGCTTGCGTTACCCGTTTGATTCTTGCTCCCAGCTTCTGAAGGCGTTCCTCAATGCGTTCATATCCCCGATCAATCTGATAGATATTGTTAATGGTGCTCCTGCCTTTTGCGATAAGAGCGGCCATGAGAAGCGCTGCTCCCCCCCGGATGTCAAAGGTGCCGAGATCCGTTCCCTGCAGCTGGGTGGGGCCGTTGATGATGGCGCGGTGAGGGTCTGCGATGTAAATCTGGGCTCCCATTTTGTTCAATTCTTCCAAATACTTCAGCCGGCTCTCGTATAGAGGATCGTGCAGCAAGGTAGACCCTTGGGCTTGCGTAGCCAATACTCCGAATGCGTTCTGAAGATCAGATGCAATGCCGGGATAAATGAAACTCTGGATGTGTTCAATCCTGATGGACTTGGCGGGAAGCACCCGCACGTGAGCAAAGCCCTTCTTCTTGTTCCCAATCTTTACCTTGGCTCCGGCTTCCTTCAGGCGCTTGAAAAATAGATCCAGATAGCGAACTTCCACATTCTTTACCAGCACGGTTCCCTTTGTCCCGATCGCAAGCAGGATAAAAGTGGCGGCCTCAATGGGATCATACGACAGTGTGTGATGAAATCCTCTAAGATTCTTTTTGCCCTGAACCTCAAACACGTGAGGGCTAAGCTGCCGTATGGCAGCCCCCATGCTCTGTAATACCGAAACGAGTTCTTGGGTCTGGTAGTCCTGGTCTGCAATTTTAAGAAGCACCGGCGAGGACAGATGCGCCGCAAACAAGAGTGTATTGCAGGTTCCGGTCACAGAAAACTCGTTCAGCACCACCTCTCCTCCCTTTGAAGGGCGTTCTAAATTAAGGCTCACGCCCGTTTTATTTTTCCGAACCTTCGCTCCCAATTGCAAAAACGCGTCCAAGTGCGTATCAATGGGACGAGCTCCGATGATATCTCCTCCGGGCTGGGGAAGAGAAACTTTACCGAATCTGGCAAGAAGAGGGCCTAAAAAAAGGACGCTCCCGCGGAGCCGTAATACGGTCTCCCGCTTCATCAAAGAAGGGTTGAGTTTTGCGGTGTTCACGAGGATCCTGCGCTTTCTCTGCCACACGATTGTAGCTCCCATACTCTCCAATATCTCAAGCATGCGGAACACGTCTTCAATGAGCGGAAGATTGTCAATCACGCAGTCTTTTTTCGTAAGAATGGTGGCGGCTAAGACGGGAAATACTGCGTTCTTCGCCCCCCTCACCTCAATGGTTCCTCGCAAAGGCTTTCCTCCTTTGATGACGAACATTTCCATGCGCCTATGGTATCGTGAAATATGATATAATGCAACAGATGACCAAACGCACGAGAACTCTTCTCTTTTTCTCTTTGGTGCTGCTTTTCTCCGTGGTAGCTCCAGCCCTCATTTTGTACTCGTTGGGGTATCGCGTTGACTGGCAAGAAGGAAGTATTGCCCAAACAGGAGGCCTTTATATTAAAACGGATCCTGCCAATGCCGTTATTTCTATCAATGGCAAGCAAGAAAAGAAAACTGATTTCCTCTTCGGCGAGCTTTTTGTGGATAACCTGCTTCCCGGAACCTACGCGGTGAAGATAGAAAAGGAAGGATACAAGCCCTGGCAGAAAAATCTTGTAGTACAAGCAAAGCAGGTGACGGAGGCGAAAAATATCATGCTATTTCCAGCCCAGACCGCCCTCAAAACACTGTTTGATTCTGTCGAGGAGGTATGGCCATCTCCCGACTTGAACCTCCTCCTGCTTCAGCAAACATCCCCCCAAAGAGAAAGACACCTCTTGCTCTGGAACCCCAGAACCAACAAAGAGACCCCTGTAATACAGCGGCTCACTTTTACTCAGAAAATCCAAAGCGTTCAATGGGATAAAAACGGAAAGGCCTTCCTTGTCCAGTTCCAGAAAGGAGGAGGCCAACCCCTGGTATTTAATGAGCAGGGAGAACCCTGCAAGGAATCTTTCTGTCTTGAGAACATTCTCAAGATTCAGCCCACGGACCAAGAAAAATTTCTTTCTGCCGCAGAAGAATCCTTGCGGCAGATTTTTCCTCAGATACAAGAACGAGCGCTCAGCCCTGATGAAAAGAAAATAGCCCTGACACAGGGTTCTGAGCTCTGGCTCCTCTACCTTCAGGACGACGAAGGTCAGCCCAAAAGAACTAAAGGAGAGCGGGTATTCTTAAGCAGGTTTGGAGAACAGATACAGAACCTTTCTTGGGTGAGCAACCACTATCTTCTATTGGGTATTGGCGGCGACGTTCGGATCGTAGAGATTGATGACCGAGATTCTCTGAATACGATCTCTTTGGGCTCATTCCCTGCCTTGCCTGCCTCGCCGGTAGGCGGGCCAAACCTTCGTATTTTCTGGGACAACAAAGAAAAAGTTATCTACATCCTGGGCAACGGCATCCTCTCGGTTTCAGAAAAACTCCTCCGATAGAACCCAGCTGGTGTTAGACATCGGATGTCTAACATTCTATATCTTGAGCGACGGTATGCTCTCGGTAAACTACCGTTTCCTCCACTGCGTGGCGCGGCGGGCTCGGTGAAGTCCGAACTTCTTGCGCTCGCGCATGCGGGGATCTCTCGTTAAGAATCCAAGCGCTCTCAAGCGGCTTCTCAGCTCGGGGTCTCCTGCGACAAGAGCACGAGCTACGCCGTGACGGATGGCTTCTGCCTGAGCTGGCAATCCCCCGCCCTTCGTCAACACCTTCACCAAGAAAGAATCTTCTGTGCCGGCTTTTTCCAAAGATTCCTTGGCTACCCGCTGGAGTTCTGAATCCTGAAAGTATTGCTCCACCGGTTTCTCGTTCACCGTGAATTTCTGCTCTTTAGTTTTTGAGGATGTAGGCCAAAGACGGACACGCGCCGTTGCGGTCTTTCTCCGTCCTACCCCCTCCAGATATTTGCCTGCCTGCGCAGGCAGGCCTTCTTTGTTGGTTTCTTTCTGCGCCGCCATATGGTTATGCCTCAATCGTCAATCGTTTGATAGTTTTGTTGCGCAGCCGGTTCTTGGGCAGCATACCAAAGACGGCCCTTCTCAGTACTTCTGTCGGACGCTTGGCAAAAAGCGCCGCAAGAGGCTCTTTATGCAATCCTCCCATATATCCTGAGTGAGTGTAGTATATCTTCTGGCTGAGCTTCTTTCCGCTCAGCCTGATGCGCTTTGCGTTCTTCACGAGCACACGAGCCTCGCCGTCTATGTGGTGGCGAAAATCCACCCTGTTCTTGCCGCGCAGCAAAACCGCAACACGCACAGCCAACCTGCCCAAGGGCTGGTCGGTAGCGTCTACGACATGCGCGGGTTGTTTCTTGTTCTGTTCCATACTATGCGTTATTGCACAAGCTCCAAAAGAGCCATGCGGGCTCCGTCGCTTCCCCGAACTCCAAGCTTGATAACACGGGTATAGCCCCCCCTCCTTTCTTTGTACCGGGGAGCTATTTCATCCAATAGTTTTTTTACCGCTCGCGCATCAAGATGCAAAGCCGCCTGCCTGCGAGCCATCATAGATCCTGTGCGCGTCTTGGTGATGAGCTTCTCTGCAAAGCGCCGCGTTTCCTTGGCCCGGGCTTCTGTCGTCTGGATGCGTCCCTTGATGATAAGGGCGCGGACAAGCGAATTCAAGAACGCCTTCCTGGGCGAGGCCATTCTTGAAAATTTTCTTCCCTGCTTTCTTTTTCGCATGCGAAAAATAAATTATTTATTTGAGTACCTTCTTCTTTGAAACCCGCTTCTTTCCGACAGCCGTTTTCCCCGCCTTGCTGCGAGGCAGGTTTGTCTTCTTCTCTTTCTTTTCCTCGGAGGGAGACGTTTCCTCTCTGCTCAGCCCTTCTCCGATGCGCTGGAATTGCCCCTGGAGGGTTTCGATTGCCTGCGCCAGGGCTGCTGTAGGAGTAAGCGCGCCGTCGGTCTCAATCTCTAGAATGAGCCGGTCAAAGTCGGTTCGCTCCCCAACACGCATGGCTTCCACCCGGAAGCTCACACGCCTGACAGGAGAGAAGACGGCGTCCAGGGCGATTGCTCCGATCTCTTGTTTTTCGCCTTTGCGCGCCTCCACGGCCACGTATCCGACGCCTCGCTCAATGCGCAGTTCCATGTCCAGCTCCGCGTGCTTATCCTGCAAGGTAGCGATGGCCATATCCTTGTTTATCACCTGAACCTCAGAGGAGGTTTTGATATCTCCTGCTTTTACCTTTTTCTCTCCCTTTACCTTGAGGGTCACCGCCTGAGGTTCGTCTGAAAACATGCGAAAGCGCACCTGCTTGAGGCGCAAAAGAATGGTCACTACATCTTCTGTAACTCCGGGAATGGCCGAAAACTCATGGGCAACACCCTTGATCTTCACCTGAGTAATGGCTGCTCCCTGCAAAGAAGAAAGGAGCACCCGCCTGAGCGTGTTCCCAACGCTCACTCCATATCCAGGATACAAAGCTTCAATCTCAAACACTCCCTTGTTCTCTGTCTGTTGCACTGTTTTTGCTGGTTGTGGAAGAGGAATCATATAAATAAATTAAAGTATGAATGATTAACGGGAATAAGCAAAGCTTTTTCTCTAACGAGAATAAAACTCAAAGATGAGGGGAATGTCGACTCCGGGATTGGCTTCTTGAACTGTGGGAAGCCCCTGCACGGTTCCCTTCATTTCTTCCTTGTTGAGCGCAATCCATGAAGGCGCCTCGTACTTCTTCATCGCAAGGCTCGCATTCTTAAACAAGACCTTTTCCAGCGATTGGGGGCGGATGGCGATGACATCCCCTACTTTTGTCCGGTACGAAGCGACTCCTACCTTTCTCCCGTTTACCAAGATATGTCCGTGAGAAACCATCTGCTTTGCCTGATTACGCGTTTGCGCGAATCCCATGCGGAACACGGTGTTATCCAGTCTTCGTTCCAAATACTGGAGCAGCAGATCGCGGGAATCCCCTCCTTTCCTCGACTGCTCAACCGCTGCTTGCACATAGTTCTTAAACTGCTTCTCGCGGAGAAGGTATGAATTTCTCAAAACCTGCTTCTCTGAAAGCTGGCGTCCGTATTCTGAGGTCTGACCCGGCCTATGTTTTCGTACGACTGCGTTCTGCATAGTATTACACCCTTCTGACTTTGGGGGGGCGGGGCCCGTTATGCGGGGTAGGGGTTAGGTCGGTGATAGAGCTGATTTCCAACCCTTTGGTGCCGAGCGAACGAACCGCAGAATCCCTGCCGGACCCCACGCCCCTGACAAAAACCGCCACGCGCTCAACTCCACGAAGCTTTGCTCCCTGGCTCAGTTGTTCTGCGACCTTGGAAGCCGCAAATGGGGTTGATTTCTTTGTGCCCCTGAACCCCATGCGCCCGGCAGACACGCTCAAGACCACGTTTCCCCGCTCGTCGGTCAGGGTCATGATCGTGTTATTGTAGGAAGAATAGATATGTACGCGTCCCTCCTTAAACTTCTGCTTTCCTGAAACTGTCGTTTCCGGGGCCGCAGATACCGCCTGAGCCCCGGTTTCCCCTTTTTTAATGATTCGTTTCTTTCCCATGATTATGTGGGTGTTGCTGCGGGCTTCCTGCCAGATCCTACTGTTTTTCGTACGTTCCCTCGCACCGTCCTATTATTGGTCTTGGTACGCTGTCCGCGAGTCGGCAATCCCCTGCTGTGACGCATACCTCTCCAGGATCCGATCGCCTTCAGACGCCTGACATTCATGAGAATCTCTCTGCGCAGCTCTCCTTCAATCTTGTAGTTCTTCTCAACGTATTCTTTCAGACGGTTCAATTCGTCTGATGTGAGCTTTCCCACCTTCGTTTCCGGGGCGATACGAATCGCCTTGATGATATCCTTACTCAACGCAGGACCCACTCCGTAAAGGTATCCTAACGCAATGTCCACCCGTTTATTGTCCGGCAATTGAATGCCGAGAAGTCGTACCATATCGCTATGCGATATATCAAGTAAAGTTTGTTATAAAAAAATAGCAACTTGTTTTTAGCCTTGTCTCTGCTTATGCTTAGGATTTTTGCAGATGATATATATCTTTTGCTTTCTGCGCACCTGCTTGCAATCCTTGCATCGTTTTTTGATTGATGAACTTACCTTCATGTTTTTCTGTATGCTCCCCGATATACGATCCTGCCCTTTGTACGGTCATAAGGGCTGAGTTCCACGGTGACTTTGTCGCCAGGCAGAATGCGAATCTTATGCATGCGCAATTTGCCCGACACGTATCCCATCACCTCCTTCCCGTCATCCAGACGCAACTTGAAACGAAAGCTGGGCAGCGCCTCCAATACCTCTCCTTGGCATAGGAGACTTTTATCAGCTTCTTTCATCCTTGAATATGCCAGAATACACGCACCTTATTCATATACCATAGAGGCAAAAAAGGGTCAACTAGAGCGAATCCAGTCCCAGAGAAACATTGATGCGATTAAGATCAGTCGGAACTCGCCACTCCCAAAAAGGCCAAAGGGAAATAGCGAGGTTCTTCACCCCCTCTGTGGCTTCTCCCTGCCTGATTGCCATATCCGGAGCTTTCCCCTGGACCCTGAGGGCAACATCCTGTTTTTGCACTGTCGCATACGCTTTTCCCTTTGAAAATCCTGCCAGCAGCAGAGCTCCCTTCTTGTGATCCACGTTCTTGAACGTATACCCGCTCTGCACGGTCCTTTCAAGAATCGTTTCTCTTAGAGATAGCTCCTTTTGCATCGACCGGCTCAAAAAATCGTTGAGCGCGCTCCTGGAAAACGCTATCGCCAAAACCCGTACTTTTCCCGTCACATTGAACTGGCTCAGTTCAGCTCCCGCCTTTGCCAAAGAAGAGGTCTGCGATGACTCCACCAGAAAGGCGTCTTCCGGAATCTCATAGCCTGCAGGGAGCTGTTTTCGCAGTTCCTGTTTTGCCTGCTCCCTGAGCTCAGTTGCAATCATATCTTTGCCCCGGTCAAGATCATCCTGCGCTACGACCGTTGTTTCGCTTTTGGATCCTCCTGTCATAGGAGCTGACGACTTGCCGTAAATTGCGGTGTACAAGACAGAACCTGCAAGTCCGGGAAGTGAAAAGCTAGAAGGCCCGATATTGTAATCCTCCCCCGCTTCTGCGGCAACCACGTCAACATTCAGGGATCCGGGATCTCCGCCCTGAACGGCTCCCTGTATCACCACGCGAGCCGTTGAGCGGAACAGCTTTCCGTCTTGGGAGACAAAGCGAGTGTTTGCGACAAGGATTTGGGGCGTGCTTGGCCTCGTATTGTATACGGTGATCACCCCTCGCGCCTGCCCTTGTTTGCTGGATTTCCCGGTTGCGGAAAACAGCCGCGTGCCGTCTTGTTGTTTTGTCAAAGGAAGCGCTTCGATAACTTCTCCTGCTTGCGCAGGCAGGATGGCTTCTTTCTTTGCGGCCAGAACCTCCTGCTCCACGAAAACTTCCCTGGAATCCGGGGTCACCCTAATCGTTGCTTTTGCGGCAAAGAGATGGATGCCGAGTACGGAGACGAACACGAGACACAACGCTAACGCCGATAATACAAAAGACCTCGGGAGCTTACGACGAGGTTTCTGCGGCTTTGAAGGAATAAGAACCGGGGAAACCACAGGAACAGCCGGGGGCTTTTGTCGCGCGCCAGAGCGCGGAGTGATGTCAACAAGTCTTCGATTATTCATATCTCAATAGAAAGGAATGTTCCTGTATCATACCTTGTTTAGGAAGTTTTCAAAAGATGTCCGCGAATTCTCCGCACCCCGGCCGATACCGCTTCCTGTTTTCCGATGCGGAATCCCCCCACCTCTCTTGTGTGCTGCACGTGAGGGCCTCCGCACAGTTCTCTGGAGAACACGTCTCCTGTCTCAGGATTTCGGGCGGAATACACTTTCACCACGTCAGGATACTTCTCTCTCGGGGAATACAGAGCTCCCAAAGCTACCGCTTCCTGAAAGGGCATTTCCTTATATCCCATATCAAGATTCTGGCGAATCGCTTCGTTCACCAAGAACTCTATTTGTCGCACCTCTTCATCCGTCAGCTTCCGATCAAACGTAAAGTCAAAGCGGGTGCGTTCCGGGGTGATGTCAGAACCTGCCTGATGCACGCTTTCCCCTAATACCTTGCGCAGGGCAGCCTGCAGCAAATGGGTTGCCGTATGCAAACGCGTGACAACCTTCAGTTCCTCCTCGTTCGCCGCCTTCAGCTCTCCCGTATCTAGTAAGAGCCCATGACCTCCGAACTTTCGCTCTTTCCCTGCTCTTGAAATTTCCTGATGTTTTCGAAATTCCTCATCAAATTCTTCCCTATCAATAAAAAGTGCGTGTTCGGCTAACAATTCGTTAATGAGCTCTAGTGGAAATCCATAACTCTGATATAAATCAAATGCTTCTTTTGGAGATATAGCATTGATGGTATAGGCAGACTTTTTACGAAGGTTTTTCGGAGGCCATCTAACAGCATATTTTTTTTTGTTCTTTTCTCTTGATAAAAGCTTCTGAAACTCTGTAAGGCCCTTTTCAAGAGTCTTGCTAAATCTATCTGTCTCTTTCTGTAAAACTTCTAAAATAACCGACTTTTCTTCTCGTAAATTATTATAGTCAGGAACCTTACCATATATTCGTATGATTTCTTCTGCAGGACTTAAATAAAATTTTGAATCTAACCCAGCTCCGATGTACTTATAGTGATTAAGCATGGCTCGCCTTATTAATCTCCGCAAAATATAACCCGCTTCTTTATTTGAGGGTCTTATTCCGTCTCCGATCAAAAATATACTGGCACGTAGGTGATCGGCAATAACACGGAGCTTTTCTATTGGTTTATCTCCAATAATTTCAATGATTGAACTGAAAATTGACATAAACAAATCTGTCTCGAATATATTCTTCTTGCCTTGGACAACCATCGCCAGTCTTTCTAACCCCATGCCGGTATCTACTCCCGGCTTCTCTAGCTTCCGCAACTTCTTGTCCTTTGAGCAGTAGTACTCGTTGAATACGATGTTCCAGACCTCGGTGTTGTTGATATAGAGCTCGGTAGTGGGACCGCAGGGTCCCTCAGCTCCTGTGGGCCCCCAGAAGTTGTCCTCTCTCCCCTCCTCTCTGATATCCTTGACGCCAAGCTCACTCCAGAACTTTTTTGACTCCTCATCTCTGGGAACCTCCTTGTCTCCCCCGAACACGGTCACATACTGAATCTTCAACCCAATTTCTTTCAAGAACTCATGGGCAAGCCGTATCGCCTCCTCCTTGAAGTATCCGCCAAAAGAGAAGTTTCCAAGCATCTCAAAGAAGGTGAGGTGGGTCTCGTCTCCGACGCTGTCAATGTCTGAGGTGCGGAAGGATTTTTGAATGGATACCGCGTTCCTGCTTCCCAGGAACTTCCCTCCCAAGGTTTGATGAGGAGAAGACATGGGATCTGCCTCTCCCGTGTAATAGGGCTTAAACTGCTGCATGCCTGCCGTGGTAAGAAGCACAGAGGCGTCATCTGGAACCAAAGAAGACGAGGGCACAATGGTGTGCTTCCCGCCCGTGGCGGGTCCGCCTTGGGCGGAAAAAAACTCCAAAAATCTCCTGCGCAACTCCTGCGACTCCATGCATTGAGTATATCATTTATCCTTGACTCGGTTAAGTTATCCACACCTTGACTTAGCCAAGGATATACGACCGTAAAAGAAAGGGGGGTCAGAGCCACTGATGTGGATAACCCCCTCGTTGCGAACTCCTGAGAGTCCTTAAGTTGATGATTAGCGCTGCAGCGCTCCGGCGACGATATCTCCCCGGAAGATGACGTCAGCCCGGTGATACGGACCGATGCCGTTGATTCCCCAAGCAAGGTTGCCAGGGCTCGAATCGTCAAGCCGCACCTGGATTGCGTCGCCCAGATCGTCAAGATCGGTCGTGTCTCCGTACAGGTAGATCCTTCTCGTTTGCTGGGCTGGCACAACGAGTTCACCAAAACTGCCGAAGGAACTGCCGAAGTAAATCTCCACTGCGAGATCTGCTTCGTTTTCTCTGATCCCCACCAGAAGCTTGTCTCCAAGCCTGATTCCGTATTCGTCCCTCAAGACGAATCCCATGTGAGTTTTGGTTTGCTTGGAGATCGATCTGGTGATCCAAAACGTCACGTAGTCCAATTCCTGGAACGTTACGCTTTGGGTTCCCACTGCCGTGATGTCAAAGACGGCAAGCAGCGTATTGGAAGAAGGGGTGAGCGTTCCGGAAGGAGTGGCCGAGTTTATGGTGAACCTCGGATAGCTCCCGAAGTACCGATGCGTGGGACCGGGCACCGCATGAAAGTCCCATACCCTCTGGGATGGGGTGGTGCCCATCGCCCCGATGAGGCTCACCTCGATTGGCACCTCATTGTCTAATGGCGATACCATGGGATAGGTTTCGCCAAGAACCGTGATAGCCTTGAAACTCCCTGCTGGCACCGAAAGCACGCCGTCCTCAAAGTTTAGTTTGATGACTTGAGGAGAGCTTCCCCCGACTGCAAATTCTTTGATGAGATTGCCAGCGTGGTAGATGCTGAGCTTCGCTATATGCTCGCTGCCGACCACGCGGAATACGAGCATAGTCACAGCCACGTTCTCGTTGCCGGCGCTCAGGATGAACGATGCCAAAGGGATATTCATATATCCTGCTGGCACCAGGCTGCTTACGGATTCGGCCCGGAAATCCCGCTCCATGCTTAACGAACGGGCTCTCGTTCCCGCTCCCATTGCCGTGGACGCGGGAAGCATCACAGCTAGAACAGCGAGAATTGCGACCAGGACTGCTAGTTTCTTAAACACGGGAAATCCCTCCTCTATGCTATCTACATAGGGTTGTAGTTGCTGAATAGCACAATATCGTAAAACGTTGGATCTGTCAATATTAGACAATAACGCCGCCTGCGATGAGTTGGGTATCCTGATAGAGAGCCGCCACTTGGCCTGGAGTAATGGCGCGCTGAGGGGTTTGGAACGTAAGCTTGTACGCGTCCCCTATCTTGGAAAGCGTGGCTGGGGCCAGATGCTGGCGATATCTAATACGCGCATCCACCGAGATGAGATTCTTTCTCGTGTCCCCAGAAAGCCAGTTTATGTCCCGCAGTATCAGCTCTTTCTGATACAATCCCTCTTCGTTCTTGCTCACTACGAGAATATTGCGATCAATATCCTTTTGCACGACGTAGTACGGACCCCCTCCCAATCCAATACCCTTTCTTTGCCCAATGGTGTAATACTGCGCTCCCTCGTGCGTTCCGAGCACGGTTCCCTGAACATCTATGATCTTCCCTGGCTTCACGGGCAAATAGTGCTTTAAGAAATCAACGACATCCACTTTTCCAACGAAACAAATGCCCTGGCTGTCTTTACGTTCCGCATTCGGCAGCCCGAACCTCCTCGCCAGCTCCCGAACCTGAGGCTTCGTATGTTCCCCTATCGGAAACAACACCTTGCTCAGCACCTCTGGCTTGATAAACGAGAGGAAGTACGACTGATCTTTGTTTTCATCAACGGCCTCCCGCAGCTTTCCGTCCTTCAGGCGGGCATAGTGGCCGGTTGCGACGTATGCGGCTCCGAGCTGTATTGCCTTTTCAAAGAACAAGCCGAATTTGATTTCCTTGTTGCACATGGCATCAGGATTCGGAGTAATCCCTTTGCGGTAGCCTTCCAAGAGATAATCAACGACCCGTTTCTTGTACTCATCAATGAAGTTCACGGCGTAAAAGGGAATGTTCAGATGAGAAGCCGCCAGGCGAGCCATGCGCTCGTCTTCTTTGCTCGTGCACGCAGGAGACAATTCGGCCGACCAGCACTTCATGAAGATTCCGACAACCTCAAAACCGGCCTTCTTGAGCAAGGCCGCGGCTACCGAAGAATCCACGCCTCCCGACATGGCGACTATAATTTTTGATCGCTTCTTGATCATAGGAAGGTTTAGGAGAATCGGTCGGCTACCGAGGACGCGGCAAAGGACTCTGGCTTGATGACTGGTTCAAATCCGTTGCCGCGGATGAGTCCTACGATCTCTTTAATCATGTCCTTGGTCGGCCCATTCTCCCCGACATCCGCGTGAATATACTGGATCTTGTCCCCAAAATGTTCTCGCAAAAACGAAGCGAAATCGCAAGAAAGCAGCACTTCTTGCAAGATGCGCTCATGCAGATTGTGAAACTTCCTAGCCTCAGGGTACTTTACCTTATGAATGAAAAAACGGCCGCCTTCCCCGTGCCGCAATACCACGACCACCAAGGGAAACGTGGGCTCCAAAGAAGAGGAGGAGTCGCAGCCGACGATGATCTCGTATTCTTTCTCCTGCTTCTCTTCCGTATAGTTCCGGATCTCCTCAAATACCTGCTCCATGGTAAGCTGACCCTTGGTTGGATTGAAAAATTTTCCTTCCCAGAATATATTCATACAACTCTCTGAGCTTACCCGAAACCCGTCTTTTTTACAAGATGTGCGAACTCTCTGGGCTTGAGCGATGCCTGGCCGACCAAGAATCCTTGCACCATGCCTTTTTTGAGAAACACGCCTGCGTTTTTGGCAGATACGCTTCCTCCGTACAGGAAGGTGGCGGATGGCGCAATTGCTCCCAGCCGCTGCACCATCTTTCTCACTTCGTTCGGACGCGCGGGCTTTGCCCCTTTGCGCGTACTGATTGCCCACGAGGGCTCATACGCCACTTTGATTTTTCCGTAGCTGCTCTTTGAAACTCCCTTGAGGGCCTTCATAAGCTGAGCCACGTTCTCTACGCAAACGACGGGAACAAGCCCTGCTTTGAGCGCAGCGCGCAGTTTCCCGTTGACCATGAAATCGGTTTCGCCAGATTCTCGCCTGAGCTCCGGGTGTCCCAGGATGACGAATGCACAGCCAAGCGCTTTGAGCATGGCAGGAGCAACTTGGCCCGTGTGAGCCCCCTCTTCTTCCGATGACATGTCCTGGGCGCCGAGCGGCAGCCCGCTGCGCTTCAACTGGCGCCCCACGGCCGCAAGATACGGGAACGGCGGACAGATGACGACGCGGACCCCATGCGTGTCCCTCAGATGCCGTTTCACAGAACCCGCCAGCACAATAGCCAGATTGAGGCTCTTTGGATTCATCTTCCAGTTCGCTATGACCAGGCGTTCCATATTCAAGAAAATACGGAGAATAATCCGAGACTGACCATTGTCACAACGGCTCCCCCGAGCATGGACCCTATGACGAGCAACGGAAACGCTTGCCGCAAGGACATGCCAAAGGCAAAGGCCGCAATGGCTCCGGTCCATCCTCCTACGAAAGGAATCGGAGTCGCAACAAGAAGCAGAACCGTGGCATTCTTGCCCCAGCGTTCAGCCGTGGATTGATGAGTTCTTCGTGTGTGTTCAAACACCCGAGACGCAATGCTTCCCAAGAATGGCATATGCCTTGTAAAAAACTTTAGGAAGAGGTTGCCAGTCCCTACGATCAGGCACAAGGGCACGAGATTCCCAAGCACTGACCACACGTACGCTGACCACACGGGCATGTCGGAATAATGGAGAGCCCAGGGGATGGCGCCCCGCAACTCAACAATCGGAGACATGGCAATAAGAAATGTTTTGAGTTCCGGAGTCATTGTTTGCGCAAAAAAGCTGCTGCTTGTTCCGGCTCAATGGTGGATATCTCAATACCCGTGCTAATCTCAAACCCCGCCCAGGTTGAGGTCTTGGGGAATATCTCCAGGTGCCAGTGGTAATACATGTGCTTTCCTTCGTCCACGGGAGCCGTGTGGATGAAATAGTTGTAGTCGGGATTATTCAGGGCCCTTGAGAGCTTCTTCATGGCAACCAACAAGACTTCTGAGAACTGTTCTTTCTGTCGCTCGATTATCTGTTCAAAATACGAAAGGTGCGCCTTGGGATACACACGGACCTCAAATGCAACCCTTGAAGCGAACGGGCACAGGACAACAAAGGCGTCGTTTTCAAAGACGATGCGCTTCTTCTCCTTCAGATCCCACTCCAGCATGCTGCAGTGCACGCATGTGTTGTATGTGACAAAATATTGTTTTGATCCCCGCAGGCTACGCTGGATGTCTGCTGCGATGACCGGGGTCGCGATGAGCTGGGAATGTGGGTGGGCGATGGTCGCTCCCGCAGCCTTTCCCTTGTTCTTGAAGATAGAAATGTAATCTACAAACTCTTTTTTCATGAGGCTCAAGTACCGCTCTTGGTAAACATCTATAAGCTCTTTTGTTTCTGACAAGGAAAATTCAGGGATGTCTCTCGTGTGGTCCTTCGTAATGATTACCTCATGGAATCCCACGCCCTCCATGGTCTGATAGGGACCGATGATGCTTGTGTGGGGAGAAGCAATGGGAGAAAACGCCGGATACTTGTTCGGGATTGCGATGGTGCTCCATGCCGACCCCTGCCCAACCTGTTTTCCATTCAAGAAAATGGCAGTAGGCTTCTCCTGCTCATCAAGTTTCTCAAAGGGACATGCGGAAGCAGAATCTTCCACCGAAACCCGCGCATCTTTCTGAAACGTTTCGGGACGCCGCGCGCGTCCGGTTGCGATCAGTACCCAGTCCTGAGAGACAGGATCCAATCTAAGCTCTGAGGGAAACTTTTGCTTCTTATCTTTCATATATTCCTTTCCAAAGGTTAATCCTGATTTTCAATACTTCAAGCAGCATCTTTATCATGCCAGACAGCTTCACCCTGCTATTGGGATCATTGATCCATCTGACCGGAATCTCTTGTATTTTGTATTTGCGTTTCTTCGCCAGGACGAGAATTTCTACGTCAAACGCCCACCTGTCAATAGTGGCCCGCGAAAACAATTCTTCCGCCGCCTTTCTGGTAAATCCCTTAAACCCGCACTGCGTGTCCCATATGCCCCAGAGGCCCGAGATGGTCTGGACGATGAGGTTAAAGATATCTCCCAGGCGCATCCGCAGCCAAGACTGGGGCACAGGAAGCTCGGCTCCCTTGATGTCGCGGGAACCAATGACCACCTCAAATCCCTTTTCTCCGCCAGAGGCGGACCCGCCTTGGGCGGGAAACCATGGCCACATTCGTTCCACCTGATCTACCGAAGTTGAGTTGTCGGCATCCATAAACAGGCGAAAGTCCCCGTGCGCAGCCAGCATGCCCTGTTTTACCGTGTATCCCTTTCCACGATTCTCCTTGCGATCAATAAGCCAAAGATTCTTGATAGATTCCGCCGCCTGCCGCACCACGTCTGCCGTGCTGTCTTTGGAGCCGTCGTTCACCACCAGAATCTCGTATTTATAGGATTGCCTCCTCAAGTATTCATCCACCGCCTTCAAGGTATTCGGAAGGCGCTCTGCCTCGTTGTATGCGGGAATAATAACAGATAATCGCATTACGCTATTGTAGCAAAATTACCTCACCTTCGTCAGTATCTCGGGCCCCTTCTTGGTAATAGCAATGGTATCTTCAAAATGGCAGGATAGGGAGCCGTCTTCGGTCGTAAAGCCGTGACCGTCTTTCATATGCTTGAGTTTCCAATGGCCTTGGGTCACCATGGGCTCTATACAAATAACCATGCCTTCTTTCAGCGTTTCCCCTTCGTGCCGCTTGCCGAAGTTCGCAACCTTGGGGTCCTCGTGCAGTTCTTTTCCGATGCCGTGGCCGCACAACTCCCGCACGACCTGATATCCCTGGCCTTCCACAAATCGCTGGATTGTTTCCCCTATATCCCCGACCGTATTCCCTACGGTCGCCTTCTTCACGCCGAGGCGCAGCGCTTTTTTGGTCACATCAATCAGATGGCGGGTTTCGGGAGTGACAGCACCGACTCTGAGCGTGCGCGCCATATCCAGATAGAACCCCTTCCAAATGCATCCGATGTCCAGTGTGATGATATCTCCATCTTTGAACACGCGCTTTGAGGGAACCACGTGGACAATCTCCTCGTTCACCGAGATGCAGATGGCACCGGGAAACCCGTGGTACCCCTGAAACGCCACCTGGGCACCTGACTGCACGATGAGTTTTTTTGCCGCCCCATCTAATTCCTTGGTGGTGACTCCCGGCCGCACCATAAACTGCAGTTGCTTCATGATGAGGGCGAGCTTCCTGCCGCCTTCGCGCATGCAGGCCAACTCTTCAGGACTCTTAATGGATATCATCTGATGCCAAGCTTCTTGAGCTTGCGAAGGATGTCTTTATGGATTGTCTCTACGCTGCGTTCTCCGTCAATATCAACACGGATGTCTTTCCTTTGATAGAATCTCAGCACCGGTATGACCTCGATTCTAAACCATGCCAAACGCCTTTTGATATCGTCTCTATCATCATCATGGCGATCGCGCTTTAAAAGACGCTTCATCGCCTCCTCGGGAGAAATGATGAGGTTCAGCACAATCATGTTTTGTCCCCACCCGTAAAAATCCAGCGCCTCGTCTAACATACGGGCTTCGTAGAGCTTGCGGGGAGACCCGTCAAGAATCACCCCCTTAAACTTTTTATCGTGGCGAAAGCGTTCCAGCCGCGGCATCCAGAGCTGGAACACGAGAGGCGTGGGAACCAATCCCCCAACATTCATAACTTTCTTCAGGGTCCGACCTACAAAATCTCTATGCTTATTCCGTTCTCTCAAAAGAGCGCCTGTGCTAAGATGTTCAAATTTGAATTTCTTTTCCAGGAGAGCGGCTTGAGTTCCTTTTCCAGAACCCGGCCTTCCCAGAATGACGATAAGATAGGGTTTTCGTAAAGAAGGCATGTCTCTAAAACGTATCGTAATCTCTCATTTGAAGCTGCGAGCGCAACTGCCGTATGGTTTCAAGCACCACGCTCACAAGAATGAGGAGGGAAGTTCCTCCTACGAGAAATTGAAATGTCTGCACGCCGGTCGCCCCCTGAACAATAGCTGGCATCAAGGCAACCGATCCCAGAAAGAGAGCGCCGATGAGAAGAATTCGGTTCAAGACATAGCTCAAAAAGTGAGTTGTCGAGATCCCAGGCCGCACGCCGGGAACAAACCCTCCCATCTTCTGAAGGTTGGAGGCGATGGCTTTCGGGTCAAAGGTCACCGACGTGTAGAAATAGGTGAAGACGCCCACGAGCAGGAAATAGGAGAACCCGTACGTCCATGGATTGGCGACAAAGTTCTGAACGGCCTGCGCGATACTTCCCAAGATGCCGGGAGACGCCTGGAAAAACGAGGCTATCATACCAGGAAACAGCAAAAGGGACAGCGCGAATATGATGGGGATCACGCCTGCCGGGTTCACGTTGAGCGGAAGATACGTTGAGACCCCTCCGTACATCCTGTTCCCCCGCACGCGCTTGGCGTAGGAGACCGGGATATTTCTCCTGGCGTCGGTGATCATGACCACTCCTGCGATGATAAGGAATGAGACCACGAAGAACGCAAGATACGGCACGGCCTGGGAAGCATCCCAAGTGAGAAACAACTGCCTGATAGACGTGGGTAGGCTGGACACGATGCCAGCAAAAATGAGCAGGGATACTCCGTTCCCAATGCCTTTTTCTGAGATGAGCTCTCCTAACCACATGAGGAACACGGTGCCCGCGGTGATCGTAAGAAGCGTAGGGATGAGGGAGATGAGCGAGAACTGATCAATGACCTGCTGCCTGACGAGAATCGTCAGGAACGCGTATCCCTGAAAAAACGCAAAGGGCACGGTGAGCATGCGGCCGTATTGATTGAACTTCTGCTTTCCCTGCTCCCCCTCTTCTTTGTAGAGTTTCTCCAAAGCCGGGAAGATCATCGTCAGGAGCTGGAGCACGATGGTTGCCGTAATATAGGGCCCAACTCCGAGCATGACGATGGAAAGATTGTCTAAGGCCCCCCCGGTAAAGACGTTGAGCAATCCAAAGAGCTGGTTCCCGGCAAAAAATTCGCGGAGTCGCTCTTGATCGATCGCCGGAATGGGAATGTTCGCCATTATGCGGAATATGACGAGTATGCCGAATACGAAAAGAAGCTTGTTTCGAAGCTCTGGAATCTTGAATATTTGTATTGCTTTTAAAAGCCAGTTCATGTGATTTTCCCGCCCGCTTTCTCAATTTTCGCCTTTGCGCTCTTGGAAACTTCGCATCCCTGAATGGTAAAAGACTTGGACATCTCTCCTCTTCCGAGGATTTTCACTCCGGACGTCTTCCCTTCCATTCTACGAATAATCTTGCGTTCAAGCAAAAGCTCAGGAGTCACGGTCGTTCCCGGTTCAAATCGGCTCTCAAGCACGTCAACGTTGAGCGTTGCTTTCCTAGTACGCAATATCTTGGCTCTTGTGCCGCGCAGTTTGGGATAGCGCTTGATGAGTTCGCGTATGGAAGGGGGGAACTTGCCGCCGGCTCTCGCTCCCTGCCCTTTCATGCCTCGGCCCGCATACGTTCCCCGTTTTCCTCCGCGTCCCACACGTTTCTTCTTTTTGCGCTTATGGATTGGTCGCAACTCGTGTAATTGCATAATTAAGATTCTAATGAATTTGTTTCGCCCACCTGCAACGCTTGATGCGTAGCGTCTGCGGGCAGGGATTTCGTGCTTCGTGCTTTGAGTTTGCGCAATGCTTCTATCGTAGCCATGGCGTTGTTGAGCGGATTCTTTGTCTTGCTCAGGAATTTCGCCGAAACGTTCGCAATCCCCGCGCGCTCGCAGATCACGCGCACGGCTCCCCCCGCAATCAATCCCCTACCTTTGGGTATGGGTTTTAAGAGCACGCGCGAAGCCCCGAACTTCGCCTCTACCTGGTGCGCAATGGTTTCGTTTACTATGGGCACGTCAACAAGATGCTTGCGGGCGGCCCGGGTTGCTTTTGCCACCGCCTGCTGGACGTCCTGACCCTTGCCGATGCCGACTCCCACCTTCCCTTTCTTGTTTCCCACGACCACGGTTGCCCGAAAGCGAAATTTCCTGCCGCCGGCTGCCACTCTTGTGACGCGGGCAAGATCCAAGGTTTTTCCCTCAAACTCATCCCTGGGTCCCCTGGAACCTCTCCTATCTCCTCTTCTATTGTTTTCTCTTCGTTGCATCATGGTCAGAATTGAACACTCAAAATATCAATCCTCCTTCCCGCGCCCCTTCGGCCAAGGCCTTTACGAGGCCGTGATACTTGTATCCTCCGCGGTCAAACACAACCTTTGAGATTTTCTTTGTTTTCGCCTTGCTCGCAATCGCGCTTCCGATTTCCTTTGCCACATGTTGCGGCTTCTTTTTTATCTTTGTGGTTATATCGCGGTCAGAATAACTCATAAGAACGTTTCCCGCCTCGTCGTCAATGAGGCTGGCATACAGATGCTGATTTGAGCGGAACACCATAAGGCGGGGTACCTTCACGGTGCCCTGAATCCGGCCCCGAACCCTGCGGTGACGCCGCATTCTTCGTTCTCTTTTCGTTGATGGATTCCTGTTCGTTCTCATATGATTTTTTATGCCTTGCCCGCAGATACCACGGCTTTCTTGCCGAGCTTTCTTCTTACGAACTGTCCCTGGTACCGAATGCCCTTTCCCTTGTACGGCTCCACCGGCCTGACGCGTTTTACTGTTGCCGCAAACTGTCCCACCCGTTCCTTTGAAGCGCCTGATACGGTTATCAAGTTTTTCTCCACAACAATCTGCAAGCCAGTCGGAATAGGAAACCTGATTGGTTTGCTGTATCCGACCGTAAGCACCAGGTCCTGCCCCTCAACTGCGGCGCGGTATCCAACTCCTTCAATTTCAAGCTTCTTGTCATATCCCTTGGTGACACCTTCCACCATGTTGGAAAGAAGCTGACGCGCCAATCCCCAGAGGGCCCGATCTTTCCTTGAAAGCTTGGCAGATTCCATGGGAGAAACGGTGATACTCTTCTTGTCTTGCTGCAGGTTCACGCGAGGGATGCGGTCCTGCCGCAACTCACCCTTAGGGCCTTTCACGCGGATGCTCCCGGCATCTATCTGAACCTCAACTCCCGAAGGTATGAGGACTGGTTTTCTTCCGATTCTACTCATAGTTTGAGCGTTAGCGAGAACTATATGGTTCTGAGCGATAGCGAATGGTTCATATATGTATGTATTACCATACTTCGCATAGTATTTCTCCTCCGCATCCCTGTTCTTTTGCCTCCTGGTCCGTCATCACGCCCTTAGAGGTTGAAATGATGCTGATGCCATATCCGCCTTTCACCCGCCTCAGCCGTGAAACTCCAGCATATCTCCTAACCCCGGGCTTTGAGACGCGCTTCAACCCTGCGATAGCGGCTTTACCGGTCTGAAGATACTTAAGCTCAAGCTCAAGGATTCTTCTGCCCCGAAGCTTGCGCATCTCCACTCCCCGTATAAATCCCTTGCGTTCCAGCACCTTGCTTATGGCAAGCTTCAGTTTGGAAAACGGGATCTCAACAAGCTCCTTTTTCAGGGCGCTTGCGTTCCGAATCCGCGTCAACATGTCTGAGATTGGATCTGTCATAGTTTAAGCGTTAACGAGAACTTGTCGAACTACCAGCTTGATTTTTGTATTCCCGGAATCAACCCTTTGTTTGCCATTTCCCTGAAGCAAATTCGGCACAACCCGAAGTCTCTCATGAATGCCCGCTTCCTGCCGCATCGAAAACATCGACGCGTGATACGACTCGAGAACTTCGGCTTCTTCTTTGATTTTGCGATTTGCGCTTTGGTTGCCATATATATAAATTACGCTTCCTTCTTGAATGGGAATCCGAGGAGTTTAAACAGCTCCAGGCCCTGTTCTTTGTTCGGAGCCGTAGTCACGACGGTCATTTCCAAGCCCAGAGAGGAACGGACCTTTTCTGGCGCTATTTCAGGAAAAAATATATGTTCCTTAAAGCCAAGTGTCAAATTTCCCATGGGATCCACGGATTTGGGGTCAATCCCCCGAAAGTCGCGCGATCGGGGCAGCACGACGTGAATAACCTTGTCCAAAAAACTTTCCATGCGCCTCCCTCTCAATGTCACCTTTGCGCCCGACGCCATTCCTTTACGCAGCTTAAAAGTCGCAATAGAGACCTTGGCCTGCGTGAGCGCGGGCTTCTGCCCCGCGATGGCGGCGAGATCCTCCATAACAGCCGCGATGGTCTTTTCCCTATCCTGTCCGGTCTTTACTCCCACCAGTTTCCCGATGCCGATGTTCAACGCCACTTTCTCCAAACGGGGAACCGCCATGCTGTTGCCATAGCCAAACTTCTTTTTCATCTCCGGAACCGCCTCTTTTTGATATGTTTCCCGTATGTATTTCATGTGGTTACTCCGCATTTCTTGCAGGTCCGGTGCTTCTCATCTCCCGCAAAGACAAATCCGACTCGCGTGGCTTTTCCGCAGTGCGAACACACAAGTTTCGCCTTGCCCGCAGAAAACGGGGCGGGGATCTGCACCACCTGTCCCTTCTCGCCCTGGCGCCGGGGCTTCGTATGCTTCTTTCTCATGTTCATCCCCTCCACGGTCAAGCGGCCCTGCTGAGGAAATACGCGCAGCACCTTTCCCTTTCGTCCCCGGTCCTTTCCCGAAATGATCAAGACGGTGTCTCCCTTTTTTATTTTAGATCCGATTACGTTCATATGACTTCTGGAGCCAGCGTCGCTATTTTCACGAATCCTTTCTCGCGAATCTCCCGGGGAATCGGACCGAAGATTCTTCCTCCCTTGGGCTCCTTGTCTTTTTCTAAGATAACGGCTGCGTTCTCGTCAAAGGAAATGTATGAGCCGTCTTTTCTTCGGTACTGCTTCTTCTGACGCACGATGACCGCTTTCACCACTTCGTGCTTCTTGACCTGACGCCTGGGCTCTGCATCCTTGACCGCGGCCACGATGATGTCTCCAAGCTGGGCGTACCGTTTTCTGGTACCCCCCAACACCCTGAAACACTGAATGATTTTTGCCCCCGTGTTGTCGGCAACGGTAAGCATTGTGCGCGGCTGTATCATGATTGGCTCTTCTCAATCTTCTGTACTACGCGCCATCGCTTATCTCGAGAAGCGGGCCTGGTCTCCTCAATGATGACTTTATCTCCAGTCTTATATTCGTTGTTTTCGTCGTGCGCCTTGTAGCGGTTGTGCTGCTTGAAATACCTCAGGTATTTGGGGTGTTTCTTGATAGATTGGACTTCCACGACGACGGTTTTCTGCATCTTGTCTGAGACAACGATGCCTTCAAGTTTCTTTTTAGGCATGATGGTTTTTACTCAAGGTAAGTATGCGCGAGATGACCTTTTTTGTATCCCGCACTTCTCGTATGTTCTTTACCTTTCCAGATGACATGTCAAACCTAAGCTGAGCTAACTTCACTCGCAACTCGGAAAGAAGATGCTGCAGCTCCACTTCTGATTTTCCTTGTAATTCTTTCGTATTCATACTGGTTGCCGCGTGATGATGGTGGTTTTCACCCCCAGCTTGCCAGCTGCCATCTTCAAAGCTTCCCTGGCCTGGTCTTCCGGGAGCCCTTCAATCTCAAAAATGATGCGTCCGGGACGCAACGGGTATACGTAGTGGTCCACCGATCCCTTGCCTCCGCCCATGGGCGTCTCAGCTCCCTTTTTGGTGACGGGCTTGTCCGGGAATATGCGGATCCACATCTTTCCTCCTTTCCTCAGGAATCGGACGATCACGCGCCTTCCTGCTTCAAGCTGACGGGCCGTGATCCATTTCGCTTCCAGGCCTTTCAGCCCGTAGCTTCCGTGCACCAAGAGGGTGCCCCGCGAATCCGGCAGGGCAGAAGCCCGCTTTCGCCACTTTCTGTGTTTTACCCGCTTTGGAGTCAACATAAATATTTAAGGTAAACCATATTGGTTATGCTCTTTCTCCCTTATACATCCATACCTTTACCCCGATGGTTCCATAGGTAGTCTGCGCTTCAGCTTGCGCGTAGTCAATGTCAGACCGAAGCGTCTGTAAGGGCAGTGTCCCTTTTCTCAGCTGCTCCCGCCTTCCGATTTCAGCCCCTCCGAGACGACCCGATACCTCCACTTTCGCTCCTTGCACCTCCTTGTTTGCCATCATCTTTTCTACGACCTGCCTCAAGGTCCTCCGATGAGGCATGCGCTTCTCCAACTGTTGAGCGACCCACTGTGCGCACAGGGGAGCCGATACCCAGGGGTTCCTGATCTCCCGAATCTCCAAACGGATCTCGGTCTTCTTATTTTGTATCCCCAAAAGCTTCCTGAGGCTGTTTCGCACCTCTTCAATGCCAGATCCTCCCCTTCCGATCACCAGCCCGGGGCGCGCGGTGTTTATGATCACCGTAATCTTGTTCGCTGACCGTTCAATTTCAACTCCTTCCAGACTGCTCTCCTTGAACCGTTTTTCCAGGAACGTGCGGACGGCAAAATCCTCTGCCAGAAGCTGAGGCATGCGTCTGACATTCATCCACCGGCTCTGCCAAGAGCCTGTTTCATGAAGGCGAAATGATTTTGGATGCACTTTATGCGCCATAAATAAAATTATATGCTCTTCCTTCTGAACATGCGTCTCATCCCTTGTTCTTTTTTCGGTACCTCCTTTCGTGTCATAGCTCGTGGAATCTGTTTTCTGGATTCGTCTTTCATCGTCTGTTCCTGCTCATCTTGAACTTCCTGCGCCTCTTGCACTGCTTTGGATTCCTGCTTTTTCTCTTTTAATTCTTCGCGGGATCCCAGCACCAAGGTAATGTGTGAGGTCTTCTTTTGAATCTCGAAGGCCTGGCCGCGCGAGCGTGCCCTCCGGCGCTTTAGCTTAGAACCTTCATCTACGGTAAGCTTCTCAATATACATCTGATTCTCCTGAACTTCAAAACGTAGCTTTGCTGCGGCTGCAGCTGCCTTCAGAAGTTTGGAGAAGGAATCGGTCCCTTTCTTGGTGGTAAAGCGCAAAATCGCCTCAGCTTCTCTGATGCTTTTTCCCCGGATCAAATCTGCCACGAGGCGGACCTTTCTGGGAGCTATTCTTAGGTTGCGTAATGTTGCGGATGATTGCATGGGATTATTTTCCGCCAGAGGCGGATCCGTCTTTGGCGGACTTTCCTTCTGCTGACGCAGCTGTGGTTGCTGCCGCTGCCGCCTGTTGCCCTTGCTCAAGTTCCTTCTGGATCCTTCCTCCATGCTTGCCGAACTTAGTGGAGGGAGAAAACTCTCCCAACCTATGGCCTACCATTTCTTCAACCACGAGCACGGGAATAAAATCCTTCCCGTTGTGCACGCCAAAGGAAAATCCGATCATGTCGGGAGTGATGGTAGCAGCCCTGCTCCAGGTCTTTATCACGGTCTTGCCTGCCTTGCCGTCAGGCAGGTCCCCTGACTTGAGCTTTTTGACCTTGAGCATGAGCTTCTCGTCTATATACGGGCCTTTTTTGAGTGATCGAGCCATATTGAATTATTTGTTCTTCTTTTTTCTCCTTTCCAGTATCAGCTTGTTTGTCCATTTCTTTCTATTTCTGGTCTTGACGCCAAGGGCGTGCTTTCCCCACGGGGTCTTCGGATACCTCAATCCGATGGGTTGCCTCCCTTCTCCTCCTCCGTGCGGGTGATCAACCGGGTTCATGGCGGTCCCTCTAACGTGAGGCCGTCTGCCCTTCCTTCTTTGCGATCCCGCTTTTCCGATGACCTTATACCTGTGTTCCGGATTGGAAACAGCTCCGATGGAGGCAAACCCGCGCTCGTCCACTTTGCGTATTTCAGAAGAGGGCATGCCAAGATGCGCGTATCCTCCTTCGTGAGCAAGCAGGGTGGCGCTAGACCCCGCGCTTCGCGCCATTCTGCCTCCTCTTCCGGGTTCCAGCTCAACTGAATACACCTGGGTTCCGACAGAAATATTCGAAAGCCGCATGCGGTTCCCTGGCCGAACTTCGGTCTTCTCCGCGCACAGCACCTCTTGCCCGGTTTCCATGCCGTGGGCGGCAAGCAGATATCCTTTGTTTCCGTCTTCGTACTGCACAAAGGCGAGAAAGGCAGTGCGGTTGGGATCATACTCAATCCCAACGACCTTCCCTTTCACGTCCATATGCTCCTGTCCGAAATCAACCTGGCGCCACAGCTTGCGCAACCCTCCTCCCCGATGGCGGATCGTAATCCTGCCCTGCGCGTTCCTGCCTCCGTGCTTTTGCAAAGATACGAGCAGACTCTTCTCTGGTTTTTTCCTGTCTATGACAGCCATAATGTTAACGAGGAAGCACCTCAATAGTATGACCCTCTGCCAGCTTCACGATTGCCTTGCGGAATCCGGATTTCTCCCCTATGCGCCTTCCCACTCTCCTCTTCTTTGCAGGCATCGTGCTTGTCCTTACGCGTGCGACTTTCACTCTGTATCGTTCTTCCACGGCGGCCTTGATCTGGCGCTTGTTGGCTTCGGAAGAAACTACAAACACGTATTCGTTGCGTTCAGCCAGTATCCCCGCCTTCTCTGAAATGTGTGGGCGCCGCAGCACGTACGCCAAAGCTCCCGCGGTATCAGAAATAACTTGAAGTTCGTGGGCTGCTTCTTTTTTCTCTTCCTTGCTCTCCGTAGCCTTGGCGGAGGAGGGTTCCTTTTTCTTGAAAATATTGAATGCCATACTATTATTTCACAAATGTGGTCTTGATCACCTCTATGGTCTCTTTCGGCATCACCAAAGAATGGAAGGATAGGACATCCAGCGCATTCAGGTCTTTTGCCTGCATGGTTTGAACGTTCGGAAGATTGTTTGCACTCTGGATGATATTGCGTTCCATGCCAGGCAACACGAGCATTGCCTTTGCCGTTTTCTTCTGCAGCGGCAGTTGTTTGAAGGTCTGGGTTAAGATCTTTGCTTTCGCGGAACCTGCGTGCAGTTCGTCTAGTATGATAATCTGACTGCGCCTTGCCTTTTCGGAAAGCGCCATGAACAGCGCCTTCCTCCTCAACTTCTTGTTTATTTTCTGCAAAAACACCTTGTCTTTGCGGGGGCCGAACGTAATGCCTCCTCCCCTCCACAAAGGAGAGCGGATGCTGCCCGCTCGCGCCCTGCCCGTGCCCTTCTGGCGCCACGGCTTCTTTCCTCCTCCCGAGACCTCTCTGCGATCTTTGGTGTGGGCCAACGTCTGCCTGCGATTTGCCATCTGGGAGATCACAACCTGGTGCAAAGCATCTTGCTGCAAAGCAACCTCAAAGATTTCCTTGGGAAGCTCTACCTGGCCCACTTCTTTGCCTTCCTGGTTGTATACCGGCGTCTTCATATTACAATGAGCGGATTTCCAACAGCGTTCCTTTGGCTCCGGGCAATGCACCCCGTACCGCCAGGAGGTTGTTTGCCGCATCCACCTTCATGATCTCCAAGTTCTTTACGGTGACGCGATCTGCTCCCATGTGGCCCGGCATGCGCTTTCCCTTTACCACGCGCTGAGGAAAGCGGCCGCCCACAGAGCCCAGCGTACGGTGTTCGTGCTTCACTCCGTGGGTCGCGTTTCTTCCGGAAAATCCGTGTCGTTTCACGGCACCCTGGAATCCCTTACCCTTGGAAATACCTGAAATCTTCACCTTGTCGCCTTCCTGAAATGCCGAAACCGAAATCTCTTGTCCGACCTCAGCATCAAAGCCGTTTTTGAATTCCCGAAGGAACTGATATTTGCCCTTTTTTCCCTTGCGCCCCAATTGAACCGCCTCATACCCGTCTGTATCTTTTGTGCGAATGCGCACCACTGTGCAGGGGGCAGCTTCAATCAGGGTAACAGGAAACACTCTTCCGTCTGCATGAAAGATTTGAGTCATTCCTACTTTTTTTCCTAGTAATGTCTTCATATCTATTTGCAACAAAAGACCGGGTACTCACCCGGCCAACACCGCGAGTACTCGGACAATCAATTCCTTATGAGGCTGCGCTCCACATCCCCATACAAACCAGTGTAGAAAACTTCCGCCCAAATGTCAACACCTTCTTGCACCTTCTTGTCCGGGACAAGGAAAAACAAGGAAAAAAACAAGGATAGAACCAAAACGCCCCTTTCGGGGGCGCTGGCTTCCCGCTCATCCTTGACTCAGTCAAGGATGAGTCAAGGATTAGACGGTTTTGATTTCGATGTCTACTCCGGCCGGCAAATTGAGGTTTCCTAAGGCGTCGATGACTTTGGGATTCGGATTAAGAATGTCTATGAGGCGCTTGTGCACTCTCATCTCAAACTGCTCCCGAGCATCCTTGTGCACGAAGGAAGAGCGGTTGACGGTGTATTTCTTGATCTCGGTGGGAAGGGGTACGGGACCTACGATTTGACATCCCTGGCGCAAGACGGCTTCCGCGATCTGCTTGCAGGAAGCGTCAATAACCTTGTGGTCGTATGCCACAATGCGGATTCGTAGTTTCTGTGAAAGAGCTTCTTTTTCTGCCCGCTTTGCCACCATCCCGTCTTGAGTTTTTTGTTACTTGATGATCTTGGTTACCACTCCGGCTCCCACGGTCTTGCCTCCTTCGCGGATGGCGAACCGCTGTTGTTCCTCCATAGCGATGGACTGAATGAGCTTAATGGTCATCTTGACCGTGTCTCCGGGCATCACCATTTCAGTACCCTGGGGAAGGGTCGCCTCTCCGGTCACGTCCGTGGTACGGAAGTAGAACTGGGGCTTGTAGCCGGTGAAGAATGGCGTGTGCCTTCCTCCTTCTTCCTTGGTGAGAATATAGACCTCTGCCTCAAAATCCGAGTGGGGTGTGATGGAACCCGGCTTTGCCAATACCTGGCCTCGTTCCACATCTTCTTTCTTCAGTCCGCGCAAGAGAATACCCACGTTGTCTCCGGCTCGGGTCTCGTCCAAGGTCTTGTTGAACATTTCCATGGATACAACCACGGTCTTTTGGGTAGGCTTCAATCCAACAACCTCCAACTCGTCGTTTGCCTTCACTTGGCCTCGCTCCACCCGGCCCGTAACCACGGTTCCCCGTCCTTCAATGGAAAAGACGTCTTCTGCTGCCATGAGGAAGGGCTTGTCTATTTCGCGCTTGGGCTCTGGAATATGCTGGTCTACGGCTGCCATGAGTTCAATGACTTTCTTGACCCATTCGTCGTCAGCAGATTTCCCTTCCAATGCCTTGAGAGCCGAACCTCGGATCACGGGAATCGTGTCGCCGGGAAACTGGTACTTTTTTAAGAGTTCTCTCACTTCTGACTCCACGAGATCCACGATCTCAGGATCATCCACCATGTCGGTCTTGTTCAGGAATACCACGAGCGCTGGCAATCCTACCTGGCGAGCCAAGAGGATGTGCTCTCTGGTCTGCGGCATAGGGCCGTCAGGAGCTGACACCACCAAAATGGCGCCGTCCATTTGGGCAGCTCCCGTAATCATGTTCTTGATGTAGTCCGCGTGCCCGGGAGCGTCAATGTGCGCGTAGTGGCGGTTTGCGGTCTCGTACTCTGAGTGGTGAAGGGCGATGGTGATTCCTCGCTGGCGCTCTTCTGGGGCGTTGTCAATATCGGTGACGCTTTCTGCCTTTACCTTGTTGCCGGCCAACGCCAAAGAATGCAGGATGGCTGCGGTCAAGGTGGTTTTGCCGTGGTCCACGTGTCCGATGGTCCCGATGTTTACGTGCGGCTTTGTTCGCTCAAATTTTTCTGCTGCCATGATGGTTGTTGATTTAGCTTATTTATATCTATTTATATCGCCTACGCTATCATTCTATCGGCAAATCGTCAAGGGTAAACTCTTCTTCGGGCGGCTGCGCTGTATCGTTCTCCATGCCGTTGTTTCCGTTATTCCCATTGAGAGCACGATTCATCCCCAGCCCCTGCCTATCGTATTCTTCGAAGGGAAGGATGACGAGGGTCGGCTTTCCGTCTTCCACGATAATAACCCGCTCTCCGTTTCTGATGAGGTGTTTGACGTCTTTCAAGTCCATGTTACCTGCGCTTTCCCTCAATAATCTCCTGGGCGATAGAGGGAGGAACTTCCTCGTATCGGTCAAACTCCATGGTAAATGTCCCTCGTCCCTCTGTCAATGAGCGGAGAGAGGTGGCATACCCGAACATTTCAGAAAGGGGTACCTTGGCGTGCACTATCTTCATCTGCAGCCGATCTTCGGTGTCCTGAATGGCAGCCCTCTTTGCAGAAAGGTCCCCGATGACGTCTCCGAAGAAATCAGCAGGGATTAACACCTCAAGCGCCATGATGGGCTCGAGCAGCACGGTCTGCGCCTTCCTGGCCGCCGCCTGCAGAGCCATGGAGGCTGCGATCTTAAAAGCGATTTCTGAAGAATCCACGTCGTGATAGCTGCCGTCAAAGAGCGTTGCCTGCACGTCAATCATAGGGTATCCGGCGAGCACGCCTTTGTCCAATGCTTCCTTCACTCCTTTTTCCACCGCGGGAATGTACTCCCGGGGAATTGATCCTCCTTTGATTTCATCTACGAACTCAAATCCCTCCCCTCTCAACTTCGGAGCAAGTTTGAGCCATACGTGTCCGTATTGGCCGCGGCCTCCAGACTGCTTGATGTATTTGCCCTCGGCCTCTTCTTCCTTTTTGATGGTTTCTTTGTAGGCAACCTGGGGGCGGCCGATGTTCGCCTCCACGTTAAACTCGCGCTTCATGCGGTCCACAATGATTTCCAAATGAAGCTCTCCCATGCCAGCGATAAGGGTTTCTCCTGTTTCCATGTCAGAGCGAACCCTGAATGTCGGGTCCTCGTCAGAAAGGCGCTTGAGGGACATACCCATGCGCTCCTGGTCGGCTTTGGTCTTGGGCTCAATGCGAATGGAGATGACGGGCTCGGGGAACGAAATCTGTTCTAAGAGTAAGGGAGCCTGCTCGTCGCTGAGCGTGTGTCCCGTGGACGTGTTCTTGAGGCCGATGGTGGCTGCAATGTCTCCTGCATAGAGATCTTCCACTTCTTCCCGTTCGGCTGCATGCATACGCAGTATCCTGCTGATGCGCTCTTTTTCCTGGGTCGTAGTATTCAAAATGTACGAACCCTTCTTGAGCGTGCCCGAATACACCCTAAAGTACGTGAGGGTGCCGACGTACGGGTCTGAAGCCACTTTAAACGCAAGAGCTGAGAAGTGTTCTTCATCTAAGGGTTTGCGCTCTTCTTCTGCTCCGGTTTTTGGATTCGTGCCCTTGACCGGAGGAAGATCGGCGGGGCTGGGAAGGTAATCGGCTACCCCGTCCAGCACAAGCTGCACTCCCTTGTTCTTCAGGGATGACCCGCAGAATACGGGGACCAATGTTCCCGTCAGGGTCCCCTTGCGGATGACGCGCTTTACATCCTCGACCTTGAGTTCTTCTCCTGCCAGATAGGCTGCAAGAAGCTGTTCGTCTTCTCCCGCTATCTTTTCCAGCAGTCGGCTCCGCCATTCCTTGGCTGACTCTACATACTCTGCCGGAATGTCGCGCTCCTCCACTTGGCGCCCCATTTCTCCTTCAAAGAAGTATGCCTTCTGCCTCAGAAGGTCAATGATGCCTTCAAACTTCTCTTCTTCCCCAATCGGAATCTGCAAAGCTATTGCGTTGGGAGTGAGTTTCGTGAATACGGAGTTCAGGCTCTTCTCAAAGGACCCTCCCATGCGATCCAATTTGTTGATAAAACAGATGCGGGGAACGTGGAACTTGTCCGCCTGGTGCCATACGGTTTCAGACTGGGGCTCCACTCCTGCCACGCCGTCAAACACGACAACGGCCCCGTCCAGCACGCGCAGGGAACGCTGCACTTCTGCGGTAAAATCAATGTGGCCGGGGGTGTCAA
This sequence comes from Parcubacteria group bacterium, assembly GCA_016203945.1. Lineage (GTDB taxonomy): Bacteria > Patescibacteriota > Minisyncoccia > Minisyncoccales > UBA10102 > JACQLT01. The sequence goes on from JACQLT010000001.1 coordinate 40,671, forward strand.
TGATGTTGATGCGGTATTCATTGCTCTTGGAACGATCCTGAACATACGTGGGCGTCCAGAAGCAAGTCGTCGCGGCCGAGGTAATGGTGATGCCGCGCTCGCGCTCCTGAGCCATCCAGTCCATGATAGCCGCCCCCTCGTGCACCTCCCCTATCTTGTGGGAAATGCCCGTGTAAAACAAAATGCGCTCGGTTGTCGTTGTTTTCCCGGCGTCAATGTGCGCGATGATTCCGATATTCCGGTATTTTTCTATGGGATATTGTCTGGGCATACTTATGCGAAATGAGCAAATGTCGCTTCGCTCCTTAATAACCTTCGGTTTTTAATATTTTTCCACCACGGGAGGATACCCAATCCTCCCGACCCCTCCTGTGATTTGCTCATTTCACTAAGCGAAATGAGCAAATGCTCTGTTGGCGTCTGCCATGCGATGCACGTCTTCCTTTTTCCTGAACGCCGTCCCCTCCTTCTTGGACGCGAGTAAGATCTCTTCTGCGAGCTTCTGGGCCATGGGCTTTCCCTTCTGGGAACGGGCGGCTCCAAGAAGCCAACGCAATGCCAAACTGAACTTCCTGTTCCCCTTCACCTCAACCGGCACCTGGTAGGTTGCTCCTCCAATGCGGCGGGACCTCACCTCCACAAAAGGAGAAATATTCTCCATCGCGAGCTGAAATATTTCCAGGGGCTCTTTTTTGCTCTTCTCTTTGATCAAGGCAAAAGCTCCGTACACGATCTTTCTCGCAACGGATTTCTTTCCCCGTTCCATGACATGGTTGATAAGCTTTGAAACGATCACATCTTGGTATATGGGGTCTGGGTGGATGAGCCGGGGGGGTGTTTTTCTGCGAGCCATAAAGTATTAAATTCGAATTTTCGTCATCGGATTTTTACTTGGATTGTTTAGATCCATATTTCGAGCGCTCCTGCTTTCTTCCTTCAACTCCAGCGGCATCCAGCACGCCGCGCACAATGTGATAGCGTACGCCAGGAAGGTCTTTTACCTTTCCTCCTCGAAGCAATACTACGGAGTGCTCCTGGAGGTTGTGACCTTCTCCGGGAATATAGGCCGTGACTTCCGTACCGTTGCTCAAACGCACCCTGGCTACTTTGCGCAAGGCCGAGTTGGGCTTCTTTGGAGTCGTGGTAAACACGCGCAAGCACACTCCGCGCTTAAACGGGGCAGGAAACTCTACGGGCCGGTTTTGCAAAAGGTTAAACCCAAACATCAACGCGGGCGCCTTGGATTTCTTCTTGGCCCTTTGTCGCTCCTTTTTGATGAGTTGATGAATCGTCGGCATAAACTCAACGGCTATCGTACCAAGAGACGGAGAATATGTCAATTCGCTTCTTACAGAGAAAACCCGACGATGAGGGAAAAAAGAATGCGCACGAGAGACACGAGCCAGTCAAAGAAGAAAAAGATGAATATGAGCAGCAGAAAGAATCCGTACTGTTGAAGGAATGCGCGCATGGAACGCATAGAGTCCGGCAACACGGAAAACAGGAGATGGGAGCCGTCAAGCGGCGGAATGGGAAGGAAGTTGAACAACGCAAGGAGCAGGTTTACAGAAACAATGGAAGCCAAGAAATACGGGACAGCCGAGGGCAGGGCCGCGAGAGGAAGAAAGCGGAGCAATAATCCGAATACAAGCGCTATCAGTAGATTTGAGGCGGGACCTGCAATACTTACCTTGGCATGCCCCCATTTCTGATCTCGCAAGCGCATGGGATTTACGGGAACCGGCTTTGCCCATCCAATGGCAAACCCTCCCCCGCTTACCAAAAGCAAGAGCAGAGGAAGGATAACAGAACCAAAGGGATCGAGGTGCGGGATGGGATTGAGAGTCAGCCTCCCCTCGTCCTTTGCCGTAGAGTCTCCCAGCGCGTTGGCGACAGCGCCGTGTGAAACCTCGTGCAGCACCACGGAAATCAAGAGCACCGCGATAAGAAATATAAAATCCATACCGTTCAAGTATATCGCAAAACGATATATCAAGCAAGGCTCGCTATAGCACGGCTTGCGAACCAAAACAATCCCTGATATAATCCTGCGTATGACACGAACATGCGCCCTGTGCGGAAAAGGGATCAACAAAGCGTGGACGCTCGTAAAGCTCCGCGGAAAATACAACCCGAGCACTTCTCACAGACAGAAGCCGAATTTGCAATGGCTCCGCTTGCCTGTCTCGCAGCAAGGCGGACTTTCTGGAAAACGCATACGGGCCTGCACGAAGTGCATCAAGGCGCTGGGGAAACGATAATTCTGGCATTTGTTGAAAAAAAGAAGCCCTGGCGTCAGCCGGGGCCTGTAGAACAGGGGTCAGAGCAGTTTCGTAGAGCCGGGAGAATCGCTTGCAGGCAAGCTTCCCTGACCCGAGCCGGAGACAACGTGGCATCCACACGAACCCAAGAGAAAATATTTGCAAGCTCCTGGTAGCCGCGCTCCACTCGACGAGCAAAGCTCGGATCGCCCATCGTCGTCGCCTCCTTTCTTTCTCGTACCACACAAAGTGGAGCTTCAAAAAGAAGGGTGATGTCTGGCTGTCGCTTGATGTGCTGGCCGACCCAATCAAGGAGCTCGCGCGGTACGCCGTTGCCGTAAACATCAAAGGCGATAGTAGAACCCCAGAAACGGTCAGCGAAGATGATGTCGGCCTTGTCCAGCATCTCCTGCATTGTGTCGTACTGCTGAATCCGAAGCACCCAGAAGAGAAGAATTCTTGCCGGATGACCGAGCGGATATGTCCGCGCGATCGCGCGGAGAGTGGGCGCGTGGCCGATGGTCTCAACATCAACCATCTCGACCTGAAGTCCGCAACTCCGCAATTCATCCTTCAGCATCCCAATGATGGTCGTCTTCCCGCATCCGGGAAGTCCCTCTACGCCAATTATCAAACTCACGAGCGTCGCCTCCCCTCAGATCGTATTGGCAAGGTACGGTACGCAGAAGTATACCAGCAGATCTCAGAAAATCAATCCTTTCATTTCCCTCCTCTTTCAGGTACACTCAACTCGGATGATTCAAAATTAGCACAGAACGCGGGGCGTAGTATAATGGTAGTACGCGAGGCTGGGGGTCTTGCAGCTCGGGTTCGATTCCCGACGCCCCGACCAAAAACACATGGATCAAGAACAACCAAGTAAATACGAACAAAAGAAACTCAGGCGCGAAGAGAAGGAAAAACAAAGAATGCGAGGGCGCGCAAAGCGACGGTGGGGAACATGGCTTATGCTTCTACTTGGAACCGCAGTTATCGCTACGGGAATATTTTTCTTGATCAACAACAAAGGCAAAAGAGACAATGTGCCAGATCTCTCCCGGGCAATGCCAGATGAAGGCAGTATCCACGTGCCAGAAGGTACGGATGTAACATATCAATCCAATCCTCCAACTTCGGGAAATCATTGGCCCATTCCCCTGTTCCCTAAACTGTATGACGTGGAAAAACCAGATGAAGCAATCATACATAGTTTGGAGCACGGACGCGTCTGGATTTCCTACAAGCCTTCTATCCCGGAAGAAACAAAACAGGGGCTTACAAAACTCCTTCGAGGACGCTCAGGTGTTATTCTTACGCCGCGGCTAGCGAACGATACCGATATTGCCATGGCCGCTTGGGGACGACTGGATACGTTTAATCTTTTTGCGGACGGCGAACTTTCAAGAGACCGAATCCTAAACTTTGTGAACCGCTACCTCAACAAGGGCCCCGAATACGTTCCCACGATGGACGGGAAAGAATACTAGCGCGAACGAGGGACTTTACCAGCAAGCACCTCGTTTTTTATTTTCTTCCACCACGACTTGTTGTATTTTTTAAGCGAAGCAAGCTCCTTTTTGTAGATCGGCTTGAAGAACTGGTTACCTCCTTTCACCTCCTCTGAGCATTTTGCGATCAACGAAAGCCGGTCTGCCAGCTTGACCACCTGGGCCTCAATCACCTTCTGCTCCCCTTCTTCGTTCCATAACGAGACAAAGTGGTTAGCGAGTTGGTTGGGAAGCCCGGCAAACACTTTCTTGATCAAACGCTCATTCACCTTGCGGATGGCGCCCATCACGTCGGGAGAATAGTGCTTGAAGGGTCCCAGGATGTCTCCTGAAAACATTTCTTCCATGTCGTGGACGAGCGCCATCATGACCGCTTTTTCAGAATTAATCTTTACTTTCTTTCTCTTGAGCAGCTGACAAAACACCGCTGTTGTATACGCGACAAAAAAAGAGTGTTCTGCCACACTCTCCGGAAAATTCTGAGCATACGCGCTGAAACGCACGATGTGTGCAAGCGACCTCTTCTGTAGGTGGGTGAACATATTCATAAGAAGGGTTCATAAAATACCCGCGAGAGCCAAGCAGTTGGCTCTCGCCCCCATCTTCTTCCTATCGAGATTTATTCCAAAGTATCCAGGTGGGTGCCTCAGCCTCCGCCCAAGGGCGAAGAACATATCCGGCTCCCGAAAGAAATGTTTGTAGAAAAATCACGACAGAGGAAGCAGACAGGGCTACTTCCATTGTAGAACGCCCAATGCCTCGGTCAAGACCTCAGAACATCATGTCCTCCTCTGCCCTTTTGTAGTCGTGTATCTCTTCTGGAGCAAACCAAAACGTAATCTCGTGTTCTGCTTCCTCGGGAGTTTCTGAGGCGTGTAGGATATTGTGGATGGCACGCTTATCCCTGTTGGCAGCGGTTGCGTCATCCACGGAGAAGTCCCCTCTAATGGTGCCCATCTCAGCTACTGCCGGCATCGTATTCCCTGCGATCTTTCTCATCATATCCACCGCATGAATGCCCTTGACTACCATTTTTACCAAAGGGCTTGAAGTCATATAGTCAATGAGCCAGGATCGCACCATAATTCCAATTTCTTCTGGTTTATCCGTGCCCAGTTCCTGGCTGGCATCCCATCCGTACTTCTTATAGTTTGCAAGAGTTTTCTCTCCAAGGCGCTTAATCCAGGAAGAATCTTTTGGATAGTGATCGTCAATTTGCGCTTTTGTCGCGGTAAACATCTCCAAAGCAATAATCTTTAATCCCCTTCTTTCCAGACGAGAAATAATCTCGCCGATGAGTCCGCGCTTTACTCCGTCTGGTTTAACAATGACAACGGTCCTTTCTTCTTTTGGATGCATATACGGCTATCGTAAATAAAATCTAATATCTCCTTCTTGATCTGTTCTCCTTATCTGTATACCATATTGTTCCAACTTCGCAAGGGTTTCTTGGTGAGGATGGCCGTATGTATTTTCTTTACCGCTTGAGATAATGGCAACGCTGGGACCCACCGCCTGCAAAAATCCGGAAGCGCTGGAATTTTTGCTCCCGTGATGGGCAACCTTAAGAATATCTGAAGCAAGCTGCGCGCCGATCTTTACCAGATCCATCTCTACTGATGCCGGAATATCTGCAGTGAGAAGTATGGAATGCTTGGGCAAAACCAAGCGCGCCACAATGCCGCTTTCGTTGCTCATATCCATCATCCTTCCCGCATAGTCTTGTACGGGAGACAGGATGTCCAGATGCTGAGATTGATTCTGTGTCCAGGAAATCCGCTGTGGCGCCCGGGCAAGCACTACGTTGTGCTCTGCAAGTTCCAGCTCCCAGGCCGCATATTCTGCGGTTTTTCGCCGTACTCCTGTCCAGTACACGGTATCTGCCTGAAACCGCTGAAGTATGCCAATAAGTCCAAAGATATGATCTTTGTCCGGATGGGACAAAATCACAAGATCAATGCGTTTTTCCCATGGAAGAAGCATCCTCCCTACCTTCTCTTGCACTTGAGTATCCGGACCCCCGTCTATGAGCACGGTATGGCCCCAGGGACTCCTCATGAATATGGAATCGCCCTGCTTAACGTCAAAAAATGCGATAAGAAAAGAAGGGCCCTGCCAGATATCCCGCCACACAATGAGATTTCCTATAGAGAGAGCGAATAAAAAGAAACACACCAGTATCGTCTGTAAACTCCGATACTGATGTGTATCCATGAGAGACACCTATTTCTTCCCCATGATGCGGAACATCTTGGTGCCGCACTTCGGGCAGGTCCCGGTCATAGCCCGTCTGGTCACTCCTCCCTTGCCTGCCATGGAAACCTCCTTCTCGTTAGACATCGTCCTCTTTGCCTTGCACTTAACACAGTATCCTTCTGTTGCCATATGGTTCGTATGAAAATGGATTGCTTACGCGACCTTTGCCGCCTTTCTGCAAATGGATGAGCAGATTACTATAGCCTAAACGCCCCTTTTGAAGCTGTCAAGCGTGGATTACTGCGCAAGCGCAGCATCAATGACAGCCTTCAGGGTCTCGTACGGCACGGCTCCCGATACTGGAACGCCGTTCACAAAAGATCCTGGAGTACCGTTCACTCCCAAAGAAATCCCATACTGGTAATCCTCTTCCACGTGATCTGCGTATGTTCCGCTATTCAAGCACGCTTCAAATGCGGCCCTGTTCAAACCGATCTCTTGCGCAATTTGAGGAAGAAGCGCGAGATCCAATCCATTGTTTGAAGGAGTGATTTCGAAGACGCGATCCACGTATTTCCAAAACATATCGTTCCCGCCCAATTCTCCGGCGCATTCTGCAGCTTCCGCCTCTTTATCTGCCTTGGGGTGAAGCTGGTCAAGAGGAAAATGCTTGTAGACCCAGCGTACATTTTCTCCATATTCTGCAAGCGCTCGATTTACCGTGGGATGAAAACTCTTGCAGAACGGGCACTCAAGATCAGAAAACTCCACAATCGTAACGGGAGCCGCTATATTTCCACGGACGTGATCCTGCTCTGACACCTGCACTTCTGCGGGAACTCCGGCTTGCGGAGCATTGTTCGAACCCAGCTGGGAAAGAGGGCTGGAACTTCCCTCGCGAATAACGGGGCCGTAAATAATGGCTCCTGCCACGAGAATGCCTACGACTACGATGGCTCCCGGAACAAAGAAATCTTTATATCGCTCCATGATGGTAGTACTTTAGTGTATATTAGTTTTTTATGTCTTCGACTGGTTTTTATATTCGTAAGCAGAGGTGGCCGCTACCGCCCCCATGGCAGCGGCAGTAATGTCCTGCTTAAAACTTCCGAAATGGTTCGTTGCGTCTCCTGCCGCAAACACTCTAGAAACATTCGTTCTCATCTTATTATCCACTATAATATAGTTTTTTTCATCAAGCTTCAACCCCAGCTGCTTTGGAAGCGAAGTATCGGGATCAAATCCAATCTCAATAAATAGTCCATCTACCTTCAAATCAGACGACCCTTGATAGGACTTTGAAAGAACGAGTTTTTCGAGCATCTTGTCGCCCACGATCGTAGTAACCTCGGTTTCTGTAAGCACCTCAACCTTGTCTCCGAGTTTCTTCATCTGGTCCAGGTTTATCGGCTCAGCTAAAATTTCTTTGCCTTTGGCGATCAGATAGATTTTTTGGGCGTACTCTCCCAAAAAGTTTACCCCTTTCACCGAAGAATCTCCTCCTCCCACCATGGCGACCGTCTTTCCTCCATACAGGGGGCCGTCGCACGTCCAGCAATAGTGCACCCCTTTTCCCGTAAGTTCTTTTTCATTGGGAAGATTCAAATGGCGCCTTCGAGAACCAAAAGCAAGGATAACGGTTTTTCCTTCAAATGTTTCTTCTTTGGTAGAGAGCTTGAAAGCTGACCCCTCTTTTTGGATACTGTCCACTCTTCCATCCGCAAGCTTCACTCCCAACGAAAGAGCCTGATCTTTCATTGTCTTCATAAAATCATACCCGTCAATGGAAGCAATGGCGGGATAATTTTCTATCGTTCCTGCCGTTGCGGTCTCTCCTCCAAACTCTCCTGCAATGACAAGCGTAGTCATCTTATACCTTCCTGCATACAAAGCCGCTGCCAAGCCGGCAGCTCCAGATCCTATAATAATGAGGTCGTATATCATACGTATTATTATATTCTACTACGACGTCCTCAAAAGAGAATTAGGAAACTTTGAGGAGTTCGGAGAGTTTCCGCTTATCAAATCCAATGACAATAGAGCCGTCAACATCAATGACCGGCACCCCGAGCTGGCCGGACTTCTTGATCATATCCTCTCTGGCGCGCATATCGCCCACAACATCCAGTTCCTTATACGAAACGTTGTGCTCCTTAAAGAACTCTTTAGCCGACTTGCAGTAGACACAGGAAGGCGTGGTGTAAATGGTTATGTTTGGCATAACATATTTATGATAATCGTATGCGCATATGCTGTCAACACGGAAACATTGTCTCGCAGTTTTATTTTAAAACGAGATCACCTTTCCTGAAAGGGGAATAAAGTATTTCTCTATCGCCTGAGGAAAAGACTTCATCAGTAGTGTCTCCGCCTTATCAAGCTCCGCTCGTTGCGCCGCCCGCTCTTCTTCGGGGCTTGAAAATGCCCTACTTCCTCCGTATGCTCCACAATCCTCGTGCTGGATAAGGAGAATGGTTTTGGGGCTGTGGAGCCGTGAAGAAATTTGAAGCTGTTTGAGCAGGAAGTCGCGTTCTACACCCTCGCTGTTCAATGCCTGGACGGATCCCGCAACCGAAATCAGGTCGTATCCTTCGAAGAATCGAGGCGCGAGATACGCGGTGAGCGCCTTTCTGAGCCGAAAATCAATACAATGAATGACAAGAGCTTCGCACCGGTGCATGTAAATTAGAAGTTCACCAACAGCATCACCATATCCCCTTTAACGTGCAGCACTCCTCCTGCAATCGGCAGCTTTTCTGAAGCGCGGTCTTCCTTTTCAATAAAAACGTCTCCTTCCTGCAAAAATGTAATGAGCGGCGCATGGCCCGCCAGCACCTGAATCTGCCCTTGGCTGGTCGGCAGTGTAAGCGACGCTGCTTTGCCCAGGAAAATCTCTCGGTCAATGGCAAGTATGGAAAGTGGAAAAGTCGTCATACTTCTTCAATACCTCCTTTCAAGTAGAACGCCGACTCCTCTTTTGCGTCGTGCTTTCCTTCTACAATTTCCTTGAAGGCTCGCACCGTATCCTCTCGTTTCACGTAAGCTCCGGGTTTTCCGGTAAACACTTCTGCAACAGAGAAGGGCTGGGAAAGGAACCGCTGGATGCGGCGCGCCCGCCCCACGGCCACCTTGTCCTCTTCTGAAAGCTCTTCCATGCCCAATATGGCAATGATGTCCTGGAGCTCCTTGTAGCGCTGGAGGATCTCTTGCACGCGGCGTGCTACCTCATAATGTTCCCGTCCCACCAGATTGGGATCAAGGGCGGTAGAGCGGGAAGCCAGAGGATCCACCGCAGGATAGATGCCCAGAGAAGACAATTCACGGGAAAGCACGATGGTTGAGTCCAGGTGGCTGAACGTGGTGGCCGGGGCGGGATCGGTAATATCGTCTGCCGGAACATAGATAGCTTGCACCGAGGTAATGGATCCATTCTTGGTGGACGTGATGCGCTCTTGCAGTTGGCCCATATCTCCTGCCAGGGTCGGCTGGTATCCTACCGCAGAAGGCATCCTTCCAAGGAGGACGGAGACCTCAGAGCCCGCCTGCACAAACCTGAAGATATTGTCTATGAACAGCAAAACGTCTTTCCCTGCGTCATCTCGGAAATACTCTGCCATGCGCAACGCAGCGAGTCCCACGCGGAATCTCGCCCCCGGAACCTCGTTCATCTGCCCAAAAAGCAAAGCCGTATTCTTGAGTACGCCGGATTCCTTCATCTCCCGGTACAGGTCGTTCCCCTCTCTTGTCCGTTCTCCGACTCCGGCGAACACGGAGTATCCCCCATGTCTCTTTGCCGTGTTATGAATGAGCTCCTGCAAAAGCACGGTCTTGCCAACTCCCGCTCCTCCGAACAATCCGACTTTTCCTCCTTTAAGGAAAGGACACAGAAGATCGATAACTTTGATGCCTGTTTCAAATAATTCGGGTTCTGACTTCTGGTCGCTGATGCCAGGAGGCGGAGCGAAAATGGAAGACCGCTCTCCCTTAGCTTCTCCAAGGTTGTCAATCGGCTCTCCGAGCACGTTGAACATCCTGCCCAAGACCGATTCTCCTATGGGAACCGTAGCCGCCTTTCCGGTATCCTGCACCTCAGCCTTTCTCGTGAGGCCGTCCGTGGAATCCAGGGCGACGGTTCTCACGCGGCTTCCTCCAAGCAGCTGAGCCACCTCCAGGGCGACCGAAGAACCGTCTGATTTTTCTGCTATTAGAAGATTCTGGAGCGACGGAAGGCCTGCCTTGCCGTCAGGCAGGGATTCCGCAAACTCCACATCTACGACCGGACCCATGACTTGTACAATTTTTCCTTTATTACTCATAACGCTGATATATTAATCCGCGGTTAATGCTTCTTTTGCTGTTGTCACTTCTGCGAGCTCCTGCGTGATTGCGGCTTGCCTTGCCTTGTTCAGCTGCAGGGTCAAGGATTCAATGAGGTCTTCTGCGTTTTCCGTGGCATTCTTCATGGCAACCATGCGCGAAGAATGTTCGGATGCGTTTGATTCAAATATGATATGGAGGATAACCGCGCGCACGAGTTCTGGAAGAATGCTTTCAAAAATCTCTTGAGCAGACGGTTCAAAGAGATGGGAACCACCCACTTCTTCTCTCTTTGTTTGCATCTCTGAATACTTGCCCCGCGAGGGCACGATCCCTTCAATGATGTTTTGAAGGCCCTCCATGGTGAGAGGGAGCAGGTCTGTGAGTTCCGTTCTCTGAACGAGGGCAGAAACAAACATGGTTGAACAGAACGTCACTTTATCATACGTATGGTTCTGATAGCGCGTGATCAGCCATTCTGCCAAGGGAGATATCTCAGACAATGTGGCAACGCTTGAAAAGCCGGCGAAAGACGCAACCGCCTTCACGCCGCGCCTCGCGAAGAATTCTTCCGCCTTCTTGCCCACGGCGACAATATCAACATTCGCATGCTCCTCGTGAAAACGCATAGCTCTGCGCAGTACATTCGCGTTAAAGGCTCCGGCAAGACCGCGATCTGAAGTCACCACGACAAGACACATAGGACCGCCTTCTGCCTTTTTAAAATAGTGGCTGTGGTGCGTCAGTTCCTCCTTCTGGGCGATGAAAAGGAGGTTGCGCAAGAGCGTGACTGCCTCTTTCGCGTAGGGACGCGCCCTCAGAGCGGTTTCTTCTGCTTTGCGCATCTTGGTGGCAGCCACCATCTCCATTGCCTTCGTGATCTGCTTGATGTTGGAGGTTGCCCGTATCTTGTCTTTTACCTGTCTCGTTACTGCCATATCATGTTATATGAATTCTTTGCGAACCTGCTCAATGATCAGCTGTAGTTTCTTTTGCGTGTCTTCTGAAAAATCCTGGGTTTTGCGTATGTCCTCTAAAATATCCGGATGCAGATTCCGGAGAAGTTCCAGCAGTTTTTGTTCAAATGCGAGTACCTTGTGTACCGGAATCTCGTCCAAAAATCCAGCAACGCCGGCAAATAGAGAGCACACCTGTTCTTCCATTGGCATGACTGCGTACTGATCCTGCTTGAGCAGCTCGGTGAGCCTAGCTCCCCGGTCAATGCGCTTTCTGGTTGCCTCGTCCAAGTCCTGCGAAAACTGCGCGAACGCGGCAAGCTCCTGATACTGGGCGAGTTCCAGCTTCAGCTGAGAAGCCACTTTCTTCATTGCTTTTGTTTGCGCGGAAGAACCCACGCGCGATACCGACAATCCGATGTTCATCGCAGGCCTCTGGCCCTTAAAGAAAAGCTCTGGCTCCAAATAAATCTGGCCGTCCGTGATGGAAATGACGTTTGTGGGGATATACGCGGAGACATCTCCGAGCTGGGTCTCTACGATCGGAAGCGCGGTCAAGGATCCCCCGCCCTGCTCCTTGGAAAGCTTTGCCGCGCGCTCCAGTAGACGGGAATGAAGATAGAAAATGTCTCCAGGATATGCCTCGCGCCCTGGCGGTCGCTTTAGGAGAAGCGCGATTTGGCGCCACGCCCACGCATGCTTGGAAAGATCATCATAGATGACCAGGGCATCCTTTCCCTTGTCGCGGAAATATTCTCCTATAGTGCATCCCGCAAAGGGAGCCAGGTACCAGAGGGCAGCTGAGTCTGCGGCGGTTGCCGCCACCACGACAGTGTATTCCATAGCTCCCCTGCTTTCTAAATCGCGAATGAGCTTTGCAACCTTGGACGCTTTCTGGCCGATTGCGACGTAAATGCAGATTGGCCGCGTCTTTGCGGGACTGTTGAGCTGATTGAGAATGACGTCTTGAGCCAAGGCGGTTTTTCCGATTTGCCGGTCTCCGATGATGAGCTCGCGCTGGCCGCGGCCTATAGGGCACGTGGCGTCAATGACCTTAATGCCTGTAGCCAGCGACGTATTCACCGGCTCTCTAGCCATGACCGAGGGAGCGTTGCGCTCCAAGGGCGATGAAGAAAGGCCTTCTTTTGAAAGTTTGCCCTTTTCATCCAGCTCTTTTCCCAGCGGGTTTATTACTCTGCCCAGAAGAGCTTCTCCCACCGGAACAGAGAGCACCTGTCCCGTGCGTTTCACGACGTCTCCTTCGCGAACCTTCACGTCGTCTCCCAGCACCACGGCTTCCACGAGGTATTCCTGGAGGTTTAGTACGAGAGCAGCCACGGGAGGCTGATTGAGACTTGCAGGCCAGGAAGAGATGAGCACCATTTCAGAAAACATGGCATTCGCCAGCCCTTCAATGGAAACAATGCCGTCTCCGACGCTCACAATTCTGCCGATCTCCTCTGCCTTTGGCTTGAGGTTTGCTCCCTGGATCTGTTTCTGTAAAAGCTCGATGATAAAATCTTTTTCCATGGTGGTCAAAGAAACATGCGGTATAGTTTTTCTCTCAGTGTTCCATCCATTAAATATTCATTTCCCAGAAAGATTGCTATCCCCCCCAGGAGTTGTGGATTCACGCGCACAGTGATCGCTCCAAATCCTTTTGGTTTCAATATTGATAACGCCTTCTTTTGAGTAGTCAGAGAAAGAGGAGCCGCGCTTACCATCTCAACTACCTTTTTCCCTTTTGCTTTGTATTCGTTTTGAACCCCAACTAAGCAGGCCTGCAGGAATTTCGTATCCCCTCGGCGCTTTACGAGCGCAAAGAAATTGCTCATCTGTGCCTTCGCTTCTTTTCTGGTCTTGGCTTTTGCAAGAGAGCCGACTAATGCCTTAACGTATCTCCGTATCTTATTATTTCTTGCTTGCATATCCTTGCGCCACAGAATGAAGCAACTCTGCCGTGAGTTTCTCTTGGTCTTTTTTGCTGATCGTTCGTGCAAGCACGCGTGCGGCTGCTGCAAACGCCATGTCTCGCACCTGACCCTGCAACTCCTTGAGAGCCGCTTCCTGCTCCCTGGAAGCCTGGTCTTTAGCCGATTTCACGATTCCTTCGGCTTTTCTCTTTGCAAGGCTCATCTGCTGCTGCTCCATGGCTTGAGAGCGCGCCTGAGTTTCTCTCATAACCTGCTGCGCCTCGCCTTGCGCCTTATGCAGCACATCTTCCCTCAATACTTTCGTGCGCTCAACTTCCCGCTCAGCTGTGGCTTTGAGCTCCAAGCCCTTTGCAATTTCGCGCTTTCTGTTCTCAATAAAATCCAGGAGTCGCTTGAAGACGAAACGCCGGAGTAGCCAGAACACCAATAGAAAATTCAGCACCTGCGCCGCCAGGAGCTTTCCGTTGATCCCAAGGTTCTCCAAAAGCTCTGCCATGCTATGTGAACGAATTAGACAAATTTAATGATGAGCGCCACCACAAGGGCGTAAATCGCAATAGCTTCCGTGAATGCTATCGCCAAGATCATGGCTGTCTGAATCTTGGGGGTAGCTTCAGGATTTCTTCCAATTGCCTCCATTGCCTTCCCGGCCAGTATGCCGATTCCCAGGGCAGGACCCAATGCGCCGATTCCGATTGCAGCTGCCGCTGCGATTGATTTGATTGATTCTAATTCCATACCGGTTTATTGAATTATGTGTTTGTTATTCTTTTTGACCTTTAGTTAATGTGCGGTTTCAGTCGCCATCCTCGCAAATATCATGGCCAGCATGGAAAACACAAGCGCCTGCACCAGCCCCACGAACAACTCAAGGAGTAGAAAGGGAAAGGGAGCCACTAGGGGAACAAGCGTCATGATGATGACCAGAAGAACCTCTCCCGCAAAGATATTCCCAAACAAACGGAACGAGAACGAAAGAACTTTGGCGAACTCCGCGATGAGTTCCAAAATGCCGACGAAGAAATAGATGGGCCCTTTGGTAAACGTAAAGAACTTGGAGAGGTGCCGCAAGAACCCGAGCTGCCGTATGCCGTATAGCTGAATGGCAATCATGGTAACGAGCGTCAAGGCAAGCGTGCTATTCAAATCGCTGTTTGCCGACCTGAAAAACGGCACAAACGCGCGTTCTCCCTCATGCATCTCGTATATACCGAACGACCCCACTCCCGGCACCAGCCCGATCCAGTTGTTTAGAAGAACAAAAAGAAATATGGTGGCAATGAGAGGGAAAAACTTTTTTGCCTGCTCCCTATTTCCTAAGGTTTGCGCCATGAAATCCAGAATGCCGTCCACCACGATTTCAGCTCCGTTTTGAATGCGGCCGGGCACTCGTTGAAGTCGCCGGACCGCAAAAAAACCGGCTCCGCAAAGCAGGAGCGCGGTCAACAAAGAGAGAATCAAACTATTGGAAATGGGGATTCCTGCGAGGTGAGCTATAATCTCTGGCTTCAAACTAATGTGAATATCCATAACAATTACTCAACGCTTATCATACCTTGCTTATAGGATGCTTGTAAAGAGCCCGCACTATGGAGATGGATATCCCCTGTTCCGCCATCCACTGTTTCAGATCCTTCTCAAGCGCGTCCTGATCATAGCCGAGGCAGATGACGTCAGGCGCAAGTCGCTCAAGCACCCGCCAGGAAGACAGATCCTTGTCACCCAACACAGCCCAACTCACCAAGGGCTCCTGACTTACGAGGCGCATGCGCTCCTGCTCTGGAAGCCGAGGTTCTTTCTTCTTGAACTCCCGCACGAAGCTATCCCTGCCAACAATGGCAACTAGTTCAATATCTGTGCGGACTTGCCCCGAGCGATCCGCCGACTGGGCGGAGAGTCGATGGGCCTGGTCGAACAAAGAACGGTGACCCTCATGCACCCCGTCAAAAATACCGAATACGACAACTCGTTTCATGCCTTTCCCTTCTTCCATGGAGCTCGGAGAAGTATAGACGCATACAGGTCTTCTTCCAATGAAATACGGAGTCCCGCAAGCTCTTCTTGGCTTGGGTTCCTATCTTGAAACTGCACAAACGGAACGTCTTCGATCACCGCAAGAGGAGTTTGCTCGCTTCCTTCTCCCATCTCAAGGACTGCCGACGAAGCCAAGCCGTCCGCGACATTCACCTGCGTTACTTTCAATGGCCTGCCAAAAAGGTCTGGCGTGCCGCGATAATCGTTCAGCGCCAAAAATCCAGAATGCGAAATGGCAATACCATTGACCCCCCATCTCAAGGGACGGGTCGTGCTGTCTGTGATGATAACCCCTACGCGCTCCAGAGAAAACCGTTTCTGTAAAAACTCCCGAATGCTATCTGCGCTCCCTTGAGGGTCACGCGGCCAGAAGACATAGAGGTCTGACGCGTTGGATTCATCAATGCCCGCGGTGGCGGCAAGCATCCCTCGCTTGACCGCCAGAAAAAAGTGGTGCTTGTTTTCGTCTGCCGGAAGATACATCTCTGCCTCCTGCTCCACCAGCTTCTTCTTTTCCGCGCCTTCCTTTTTTATAACCCTCCCTTCGCACAGGGAAACGATCTTGGAGGTGACGGCTAATACGGAACCCTCGGGCATTTCTTTTAGGTATACGTTAATAACCGCAAGGATATCCGTATCCTTCTGCGTTATCTTGTGTGTTTTCACCGTCCGGACCTTCATGGTCGTATCGTAGCAAAAAATGGTATAATTAAAAAAACATGCAATACCTTATCATCCCCCTTCTTATCATCCTTGCGATTGGGGTCGTGGCAGCTCGCATTGATCTCCCCGGGTTTGATTTTCCAAACGTGCTTTCAATCCTTGGGTGGGGAACTTCAACTCCTTCATCTCAAGGCGAGGTATATCTCTCGCAACGAGATACGCAACCCACAAATCCTCTCTTAGATACGGCAATTATAGAGGGTCCGCAGAATAATACCGTATTCCTTACTACAACCACCGTCACATTTATATTTTCCGGAACAGGGCCTAAAAATATTCCCGTAAACACTCTCTCGTTTGAAACAAAAATAGAGGGTCTCGAGGAATCCTGGCAGTCCTCATCGGGAAACTCCAGAACCGTTACGCTTCCCGGAGGCAAAAAAACCTATCGGTTCTCGGTGCGTTCAAAACTGGGAAACGAGGTGGACCCAACCCCTGCCTCAAGAATCTTTGTTGTCCGGGTGTCTCCGTACTTTGGCAAAGTGAGCATCGGGAGCATTCGGGCACCCAGCTCTTTTCAGTCAGGCACCGTCACTCTTCAGGCGTATTCCCTGGGACAGAACGAATCGGTTTCTGTAACCGGCTGGAAGCTGCAGGGAAGAAACGATGACTTTGTTATTCCTCAGGGCGTGAAAAAGTATCTTCTTTTAGGGCAAAATTCTAGAGAGAATATAATAATGATACCGGGAACTTCTGTTATTATCTCTGAAAACCAGAATCCTTTGGCAGGAGGAATTGCATTCCAACCCAATCGGTGTTTCGGGTATTTTACGGCAAATCGCACCTTCCCGATTTCGGTGCCATCCAGTTGTCCTGATTTTAATCCTCCGCGTTCTGCAATTTCCTATCTTTCTCCCATATGCCAGGACTTTATTTCGCAACTTTCCGGCTGCAGAAAACCGGACTATCGGCAGCATGCAGTATCTGCAGATGTGGAATGCAAGGATTATTTAGATAACCATTTTACCTACGACATCTGCGTTCGCGATTATGGGACGACGTCCAATTTTCTGGTCAATCAATGGCATATATATACCGAGCAAGAACGATTCCTCAGGCCGGGCCACGACCAAGTTAGCCTCTACGACTCTGACGGCCTCTTCGTCCAACGCTACGACTACTAGTCAATCCGATCTCCTACAATAACTCCGTAGCGGTCTGCCCATCCTGCAGAAATTTCCAGTACATACTGCACAGGCAACCCAGAAGAAAATGTCTGTGGAAAGGTGTCTGGAGAAATATCGGGCGCAATGCCAACGATGGTTTTGTATTCGTCAATCCATATAATGTCTATGGCAAAACGCATGTCCTTCATCCAGAAAGACAGGGCCTGAGGGTTTTCGTATACAAACAGCATCCCCTCTCGTTCTCCCAGAGACGGGCGCCCAGACAGTCCGCGTATCTGAAGCTGCCTCGTGTCTGCGATCTCTACCAGAAGCTCTTGATTCCCTATGCGAATTATCCTCTGTTCCGTTTGTACATCCTTTCCCTTCGGCAGAAAAACCGCCGAAGCTCCGAGGAAAAGAGTGACTCCGATGACGATCAGCGCGCGCATGATCTATCCATGCTTGAATTCAATGACGTCTCCGTCTTGCACCTCGTATTCCTTTCCTTCCGTGCGCACAAGGCCGCGGGAAGCAGCCGATGCGATGCTTTCCGATTCAAGCAGCTGCTCGCTTGGAACAACCATGGCTTTGATGAACTTCGTTTCAAAATCGCTGTGAATGACGGCTCCAGCTGTGGGCGCACGCGTCTCCTTGCGTATCGTCCAAGCTCGAACCTCATCTGATCCTGCAGTGAAAAAAGTTATGAGGCCCAACAGTTCGTATGATTTCGCGATCAATTCCGGCAACCGCGGAGCCATGCCAAGCTCGGTTAATCCGGCCTCGTTCAGTCCTGCCATATCAAACTCTTCCTTGATGTTCAGAGCGATGAAAGACATATCCATGCTTTCAAGCTTCTTTCTGAGAGAAACTGAAACATCACTGCTTTCGGCATTCAATACATAGAGTACCGGCTTTGCAGAAAGAAGATGGAGATTGGGCTGGGCTTCGGCGATCGGCTTACCTTCTGCCAATGCCGCACGAGCCCTGGAAAGAATCTCCAGTTCTTCTTGGACCTCCTTTTTTCCGGTCTTGGCATCCCGCTGAAGATCAAACATCCTCCGGTCAACGGTTTCCATGTCTTTGAGGGCAAGCTCCGTGCGTATGGTTTCAATGTCTCTGAGAGGATCTGGCGCTCCCTCGACATGAGTAATCTCGGGGTCTTTAAAACAGCGCACCACATGCAGAATGGAAGCCACTTCGCGAATGTGAGCTAAAAACTTGTTTCCGAGCCCTTCTCCTGCGGCAGCTCCCTTCACCAATCCTGCGATATCCACAAATTCAACGATGGCCGGGATGGTCTTTTCTGGTTTGAATAGCTGGCTGAGTTTCTCAAGCCGTGCGTCCTGCACGGTCGCGATGCCAACGTTCGGCTCAACGGTGCAGAACGGGTAGTTTGCAATATCCACGGGTTTCTTGGTGAGCGCCTGAAACAGCGTTGACTTCCCCACATTCGGCAACCCGACAATTCCGACAGAGAGCTTCATGGAGTAATGATAGTGCCTTCAAAGGATTTTCCGTCAATGGCGGCCTTGAAGCTTTTCAAATCCGCTGCCTTAAAAATTTTTGCGGTGAGCGAGAGCTTTTCTGCCAGGCGCGTGGCAACCGGGTCCACGGGAGTAGAAAGTCCAGGGACCCACGTCCGCGGAATAAGTTTTTTGTAATTGCTCCAGGAAATTCTCCTGATTGGCTTTGCCTTTGAGTTTTTTCTCGGGTCGCTGTCGTGCACAAATGAGGTGTCTTTTGCAATGATGACGTCTCGGGCATCGAATTTCTGCGCAAGCCGCACTGCGATATAGTCGGTTGACCATCCGGGCCTCCAGCCAGAAGCAAAGAAAATCTCCCTGTTTGAGTGCTTCATCATTTCTACTTCTTCTTCCAAAGGATCGTGATCAATAACTATAGGATATGCTTCTTTCACGAAAATCGTTCTCAATAAATGAGCGTTTAGGCGCGTAGCGTGAATGCCGATCCAGTCAAGATCCCAATCAGAAACCTTTTTTACCTTGTTAGCCGACTCTTGATATACCCTGCATATCTTGCCCCCGCCCACGACAATGACAAAGCGTTTGCCTTTACCAAGCTGTCTGCGCATGAATATGAGGAAGTCCCTCAAAAAAGCGGTGTTGATTCCGCCTTGGTCTGAAAGATGGGGAACAACCGCAGATCCCCCCAAATGGATGACAATGTACGAGGATTTCATGATCGGGAATATTGTAGCATAAATTTTGCCAGACCCTTCTTTTTGAGCTCCTGATGAAGCTTATAGTACCCGCACCATTCTTTGGAGCATATCCAGGACTCCGCGGGATGCAGGCAGTAGAATACGTTATGCTTTACGGCTTCCAAGATGGCATGCGCAGCCCGAAGCACCGTCGCATAGTTGTGCGCGGGACGCTGTACCTGGAATCGCACGATCCTGGAATCTTGTTTTGAGAATACGATGTAGTCCTTGCTTATCCCGCGAACGGGCTTTCCCTTGAGCCGCAAGAATGCCTCCTGGTAAATTGAGATCTGCGGATCGTTATTGATATCCTGCCAGCTGGGCGTGCGGCGCGTGGTCTTCATCTCGTGGATGACGTGGCTCGTGTCGGAAAGATCAATCCTGCCCACCATTTCCAGGCCCTTGCCCGCGGGAAAGTTGAACGCGGTCTCCACGAGATCCGGCTTGATCTTGGGCTCCAATTCTTTGTAATAGACGTCTATGCCCCTGGCCCCCGTAAGCAGGAGGTTCGGTATGCTGCTCTTGCGCTCCTTTGCGAGGTATTCTTTCGTGAGAAGCGCGCGGGATTGCTCCATTTCAATCTCATAATCTTCCAGTGCCGATTGGAAAATCCCCGCGAAGAAATCCTTCGCGTCCCGCGCCTTCACGCCTTTCCGATCCAGTTTTTTCTGCTCAAAATGGTAGGCGAACGTCTCATGCAAGGCAAAGCCGTGCTTCTGGGCTTTGGTCGGAGGCCGCCTGATACCCAAGACGTAGCGAAACAGAAAATGTTCCGGACATCGCACATAGACCATCAATTGACTAAAGCTTATATGTTTCATGGTTCTTCAAAAGATACACTCTGTGAGTGCATCATTTGTCTTTCTTTGCTTTTTTTCGAAAAGGAGTAAGCGCCGTCTGCACCGCCTCCCGGTACGTGCAGAATTCGCACTCTGCTCCTGCGCGCGGAAGCTCGTCTTGCATCAAAGTCAGCTTCGCCTGTTTGAGCATATCCCCAACCCAGGAATCGTCTCCCTTGTATGGGATGACTTTCACGTCAAACTCAAGCTTTGCGTCAAACGCCTTGGCGTCCGCTTTTCCGTTCACGTATACGAAGTATCCTACTGGCGAAACCCTGAACCCGTTCTTCCGCATCAGCCATTGGTAGATTTCAATCTGGCGCTTGTACCCCTGCTGCCAGTCGGCGTCAATGTTCACCTCCCCGTTCTTTGCGGTTGCCTTGTAATCAACGACGTGCAGCTCTCCTGCCGCGTTCTCCCAGATATCGTCCACTCCTCCCGTCACCAGAAAATTCGTTTCAGGATCAAGATATCGCACTCCCTTGAAGGGGTCTCTCCACTCGTCCATGAGCGCGTGCTGAAAAGGGACCGCCTCAATACCGTAGGCCTCCATGAGAGGATGGGGGGTGGCGCTCGCGCGATGTCCGTCAAACTCCTTTTTCAAGAGCGTGTCCACGGCGGCGTTCAGACTGAATGGGTACCCGGGGGGCTGGTCTACGCCGAGGCGGCGGTCGATATAAAAGCATCTGGCGCATTTGATGAAATTATCCAAACGGCTCCTGCTTAGAACAAAGGGTTCCTTGGAAGCTACGTCAAATACGTTTTTTTTCCGTTTTCCTGGGTAAAAGACCATATAGTTGTATTTTACCTTATGCCGTCTTTGTGACCAATACTGACTTTGCAAAAAATAACGAGCTCCCTATCAAAAACAGAGCTCCCAGAAGAAATTGGCTATGGATGCCAGCTGCATTGATGAGAAATCCTCCTACGAGCGGCCCTATGACTCTTCCTAACGACTCAAAAGAAAAGGCAAGGCCCATGGTGGTTCCCTGCCCCTCTCTTGTTCCTTTGGAAAGGAGCGCGTTTACCGTGGGCCGCATTAATGCGGATCCCAATGTGGAAACTGATACGAATAAAAACAGAATCCCAAGATTTGGAGCATATGAAATAAGCGCTTGTCCTGCTGCCATGCCAAGGCCGCCCGCAATGATCGTGCGAAACTCACCAAACTTTTTCACTATAAAAGGCAGAAATACCCATTGCACAAAGGCGGCCACGCTTCCCATCCAGGCAAACACCACTCCGATTTGCTGCTCATGGAACGACAGCTGCTGCTCTGCAAACAACGGAAACCCTACCTCCAGATTCGCCAGGGCGAATGCCCAGGCAAAGAGCATAAAAAACAGAGTTCCAAATTCTCCCCTAAATCCGTGAAGGATTGCTTTCACGTTAACCAATCCTTCTTTTAATACAAGCTTCTCTGCTTTTGCGGTCAGGGATTCGCGCAAGAAAAAGAATATGAACGTTGCGTTTAAAAAGGCTAATATGCCTGCTGCCACAAAAGGAAATGCGGGCGCAAAACCCGCCAACAGTCCGGAAGCTGCGGGCCCCACGATAAATCCCAAGGCAAAAGTCGCAGTCAGTCTACTCATATACGTCACTCGCTCCTCTTTTGAAGTGCTGTCTCCGATGTAGGCAGCGGCAATGGGAAATACCCCAGAAGAAAATAATCCGTGCACCGCGCGCGCGATGAAAAGCCAGAACAAAGAGGGGGCGAGTCCAAACGCCACAAAGGAACCCGCGGTCCCTAAAAGAGCTACTACAAGCACGGGTTTTCTTCCATATCTGTCGGAGATGCGACCTACGATGGGTGAGACCAAAAACTGGGTGATGGAAAAAGAAGCTGCTAAAAATCCCAGCTGCAAAGGGGTGGCCCCGAAGTGCTGGGCATAAAAAGGCAAAAGCGGGAATACCATTCCGTATCCCACGATGGTGATAAACGCCGCTAAATATAAAAAAAGAAGGCGATGCCCCAAAAATCTTTTCATGCCTGTTCCACTATAGCTTATTTTCTAGAAAGATTCAATCTTGGCCGCCAAAATGAAGTCGTTTTCGGAGAGGCCGCCGATGGCGTGGGTGGAAAGATCTATCGCAACCCTCCCCCACCCAAGCTCAATGTCTGGATGATGATTTTCTTGTTCGGCAAGCTCCCCCACCTTGTTCACGAAATCCAAAGCTTCTTTGAAGTTTTTAAATTTGAACTCCTTGCGTATTGTTATTCCATCAACAATCTCCCAGGGCGTTGTAAGCTGGGAAAGATATTCTTGGATCTGCGCACCCCGCAAAGGAGCTGTTCCCCCTTCGCATGCTGCGCATTTCTTTTGCGCTAAATCGGTCATTGTAATGAAGGATGTTTGCTGCAATCGTGAGGACGGGCCGGGCAATACTGTCTGCCGTACTCAATGAGGCGGTACGTGAAATCAAACCATTCTTTCTTGGGCAGGAGCTCCATGAGGTCGCGCTCTATCTTCACGGGATCTTTGTGGGACGTAAGACCAAGCTTCTGGCTTAGACGCATAACATGGGTATCCACCGCAATGCCCTCAACCACCCCGTATGCATTCCCCAGCACCACGTTTGCCGTCTTTCTCGCCACGCCCGGGATCCTCAACATCTCTGCCATGGTTCGGGGCACCTTCCCATGATACTCTTTCTGCACCATTCTGGCCGCAGCTAAAATATTCTTTGTCTTTGCTCGAAAAAATCCCGTCTGTCTGATGTCTTTCTCAAAGACCCTTGGATTTGCACGCACGTAATCCTCCAGCTTGCGATATTTCTTGAATAGCTTCTCGGTAACCTCATTCACCTTCTTGTCCGTGCATTGAGCAGACAGTTCTACTGCCACCAGCAGCTCCCAGTTGTTTGAAAAACGCAGGGCGATCTTGGCTTTTGGAAAAAGCTTCTTGAGCTTGCGCACGACGGCGAAGGCCCGCTTCTTTCGCTCTGAAAAAGAACCTATCATTCCAGTTCAAGCGTGTTGCCGGTTTCAAGCCCCCGGAACTCAATGCCGTGCTCCTTAAAGTATGCTGCAAGGCGTTCGTACATTGTCTTGCGGGCCTCGTCACGCCAATGCCAGTCGTGGATCGGAATGACAACCCTGGGCCTGAGTTGCAGCGCTTTCTCTACCGCCTGCGTCGTGCTTCCCCACGGGGCCTGGACCGGAAGTGCAAGAACCTCTCGCGTCTCAAAAAAAGCGAATGAGTCTCCGGGATGGGTCAGCCGTGAAAACACGTGGAACAAAATGTTTTGAGGGGGAGAGGAAAAAGGCAGCCGTTCATGGCTGGCTTCAGCAATACTCACATCCTTGTTCCCCCTAGACGACGCCTTGACGCCTTGTTGCTCCAGCAAAAGAACGACCGATGGGTTGCTTATGATTTCAACATTCGGAAACTGGGCAAGAATGGTCCTCAAGAACGGAACGTCAAGGTGATCTTGATGCTCGTGGGTAATAAGCACGAAATCCAGCTTCTCTATATACCGCACATCCAGAGCCTTGCTCTGGAACGTATAGTTCCCAGGGTCAATGAGCGCCGCCTTCCCTTGCTCCTCAACGAGTAGGCACGAATGAACGTATTTGGTAATCTTCATTGGAAACAGACTGGACTTCCCTGGCAAAACATGTGCGGCCTTTTGTGTGATTCCACTGTTCCGCCGAAAAAGGAGTCGTGGTCTTCGTCTTTGCCTCAACCTGAGAGGAATCCGTGGCAAACACCGCGCAGAGTTCATACGTCTTCTCTCCCAACACCCGGTACTCGTATAGAACCTTGGTCTCGGGATCCTGGACCGACTGGATGTACGCGAACTGCTGCTGTTTCAAGTCGTCAAATCCCTGCGGAAGCTTTCTCTGCTGCTCCCAGTACATCTGAACTGCTGAGGATATCTGCTGAAGGTCAGATGTCCTTCTTTGGTCAAATTGACGAGCGCGCTGTTCTGCCGGACTTCCGACGAGCAGCATACCGTATACCACGGCGGCAACAACGCTGCAGATTATAGCTCCCAAGAAGATTGGTGAATGGAAAAATGATTTCATGATTCCTTTTCTTCCTTTTGAAGGCCCGCAAGATAGAAGCCGAGAATGGCCCCACCAATGAGGAACACGACGAGGGACTTCAGTAAGAATCGCATAGTCGTCTCCCCTCCCAATACATTAAAGAGTAGTGAGATGGAGTCTCCGATGAGGACTCCCGCAACCACTACGAGCGTAAGATACGTGAGCCATTTGCGCACGAGCGACCGGCTGCGCTCAGGATCCTGAGCCGCGGACTTCATGAGTCTCGCCATGAGCGCAAGATGAAGCGGGAACGCGATGACCAAAGAAGCAATAGCCATGCGCAAGGAGCTCAAAGAAATGTCCTGCCCGTAGAGGACGCGCGAGGCGTCCGGAAACCAGCGGTCAATGAACTGGAACAGAAGCGCCCCAAAGCTGAAGGCCGAGATGTACAGGGTGATGAAAGAAAGCAGATAGAGGAATGCTTCTCTGGCAGCCAAATAGGGCTTGGGTTTTGGAACCGGAAGCGGGAAAGGTACTTGGGTAAAGGCCGAAAGCGCTTTCTTTACCTCTTCTTCCTGCCAATGTGCCGCAAGAAGGGCATCGCGTATTGCCTGCCTGCTCATCCCCCTTCCTAGGGATTCTTTTACGAATTCCCGAAGATCAGAACTCATACTCGTAGTGTACCTCAACAAAGCCAGACCGCAAGGTCAGCTTTCCGCATTTGTGCTACACTCACATCAGAACACCCAGCACATTACCATTACAAAGAAAGTAGAGAGTGTCGTATGAAGAGAATAGCCGTTGTCGGCGCTGGCATGGTGACAGCGCACGGCAGAAGCAAGGAGACCTGGTCTGCGGTCTGCAATGGAAGGTCTGCTATCGCTGAGCTTCCGCAGACATGCGAGCTTGCGGCAGACGAAGAGCGCATCGGAGACGCGGCCTTCGAATGCTTTAGGGAGTGCGAAACGACCATCGGAGGATACCTCCCGAGAGAATGTCTGTCCGGTCTCGTCTTCGCCTCTCGTCCGGCGCTAGCGGTACGGGACATTGAGCGGAGTACGCCCCCAACGCAGTTCGCCTTTGTCGCGGTTCACGAGGCCCTCTTAACGGCCCGGCTCCTCGGTGAAGACGGGACGCTGCTCCCTCGGTTAGCTGAACGAACCGGTATTTCGCTCGGAAGCGGCATCGGTTCCTCCTCGAGAGTCGGAGACCTCGCCTCGCGCCTCCTCCAGATTCGGCGCGAGCCGAATGAGGAGACAAGGCAAAAGCTGTTCAGGACGCTGTTGAGGTCTCATCTGGACTCGGCGGCCACGGCCCTGCCGGACGCCTCCTCGTATCTCTTGGCAAAGACGTTTCAACTGCAGGGGCCTACCAACTGCACAATCAACGCCTGCGCCACGGGAGCTGGAAACATCCGGCATGCCGCCATGGAAATCCTCCTGGGATATGTGGACGTAATGGTGGCCGGAGGAACGGAGGCCCTGAGCGCCATTGCGATGAAGGCGTTCAACATGTACGCCAAAAGCGGCGCTTTGAGCCGGCAAAACGGGCTGGGACCAAGAGCGAGCCGTCCGTTCGATGAAGCCCGGGACGGATTCGTGCCGGCCGAGGGAGCGGGAGTAGTCGTTCTCATGCGAGAAGAGCTCGCCTCAGACCTCCAGATTCCACCCCTGGCATATCTGGAGGGGTATGGCGCCTCCAACGACGCCAAACATCTCACGGACCCCGACGTGCACGGCCAGAGCCGCGCCATGAAAGAGGCCATCTCCATGGCAGGCCTCACCCCAGAAGACATCGGGGCTGTAAAGGCGCACGGCACGTCCACAAAAAACGGGGACGTGGCAGAGCTCAGGAGCATCAGGCAGGTGCTGGGAGAGAGGCGCTGTCCCATCTGGGCCCCCAAGTCCGTTCTCGGACATACCGTGGGCGCGTGCGGAGGCATTGAAACGGTACTTGCCGTGCTCGCGCTCAAGCACCAGGTCATTCCGGGAACCATCAACATCGAGAATCCGATCCCGGACTGCGGAGAGGAGCATTTACACAAAGAAGCGTGTTTTCCAAAAATTCCTCACCGCACCACGGAGGCGAATGTTCGGCACATGCTGCTCAACTACTTTGGGTTCGGAGGCCAAAATGTCTGTCTCGTGCTGGGAAAGTAAATTGGCCAAGGAACCAAAAAGGCGGAGAGTTTCTCTCCGCCTCTTTTTTTTCGCGCCTATGCGAGACGCAAAAGGGCCTGGACGATCTTTTCCGCGTCGTGGCGCAAAAGACCCAATTCGTGCCACTTGTGTTTTACTTCTTCATTGACAAAGTCGCCTTCGATTATCTTAATTCCTTCCAGGTTTTCTTTGTCAATGCGCACGGGTTCGGCCGACTCCTTCCGGAATTCTTCTATGACTTCTTCGCTCAGATGTTTCGTGTTCACGAGTACGTAATCGAGCACGCCCTTGCCCAGATACTTTTCAATCTCTCGGACGTGATCGGACAACGCATACCCTTCCGTAGTATGGGGCTGAGTCATGATGTTTGCAATAAACGCTTTCTTAGCCGAGGATCTCACAATGGCATCCCTGAGATCGCCGACGAGCAGATTCACGATAACGCTGTTATACAGCCCCCCGGGACCAAGAACGATGAGATCGGCAAGATTCAGAGCATTGATAACCTCGGGAATCGTCTTGAGATTCGAGGGTTCTGTAAACACTTCCTCAATGGGAGCTCTTGACTCGCGCGGCGACTTGATCTCGTGCTCTCCCCTGACAACAGTTCCGTCGGCCAGCCGAGCGAGAAGCGTCGCATTTTGAAGCGTACAGGGCAGAACGGTACCCCGAACCTGCAGGATCTTTGAGGCCTCTTGGACCGCCGTCAGAAACGAGTGTTGGATTTCGCTAAGAGAAGCAATGAGCAGATTGCTCATATGGGTTCCGTCCAGATACCCCTTTGTGAAACGGTAAGAAAACACCTGTCTGAGCCCTTCTGAAGCGTCAGAAAGCGCAAGCAGAGCGTTCTTAATGTCAGCCGGGGGCAAAACCCCAAGCTCTCTTCTGAGAACGCCCGAGTTCCTCCCATTATCCAGAACCGTTATGATGGCAGTAATGTCTACGCCCTTGTCCTTGAGCCCCGCAAGCACGGTTGGCACCCCCACACCCCCGCCGATGATAACGAGTTTCTTCATAGAACAATGCCGAACGACTTGAGACCGTCTTCCAGCATTTTGATGTCGTGCTCCCGGAAGAGAACGGTGTTTAAACCAAGAGCCTGGGCCGCCATGACGTTTCGCTCCTTGTCGTCAATGAAGACTGCGTCTTTTGGCGTAATTCCATACTCATCCAAAATGACGCGGAACGCGCGTTCGTCCGGTTTTCGGATGCCGTGCTCAAAGGAAAAATACATCTTATCAAAAAACGAATCCAGATTATGATGCGCAATGAGATGCTCGGCCCACTCCCTGGCATAATTGGAAGAGAGAACCACCGAATGCCGTTTTCTGAGTTTCTGCACTCGAGAGAGAAGATCCGCGTTAACAACCAAAGAGTCCCTGATTCTCCGCTTCAGATCCTCCTCGTCAGCCTCAATGGACAGCGCCGTTTTCAGATGTCCCAAGAACTCATATTCGCTTATCTTGCCTCGATGAAGGTCTTTGCGAATCTCGGATGCGTCAAACTCGTGAAACACGTGCGGGGGAACCTGAAACTCTCCCTGAAGAAACACGTCGTGCCAGCTATCCACGAACACGCGCTCTAGGTCAAAAATGATGAGAGGAAGATTCATGTCGTCTTGAGACGCGATTTAAAGTCCCGGACCATAGGAACCTCGCTTGGGTTCTGTTTGTAAAACAACGCGAGATAGTACGCAACCCAATCTGCTAAAATTAAAGAAGAGAATATGCGTTCGAGTTTCGTCTCGCCCTCTGCGTCAATGATGTGGACGGCAAAACTTTTTTCTTTAAGCATTGCTGCCGATACGTCCACGCGTTCTTGAATGCGCGGCCTGTCTTCCGGATCTCGCAGAAATACAAACGAAAAACGTTCCGAGAGTGCCCTTGTTGAATCAATGACATCAAAACCCTGCATCTCGTTGTGATTGAATTCAGGCAGCTGATTGGCAAAGCAAGGAATTTTTGTTGTCTCGTTTATCTTAATTTTCCACTGAAACGACAAAAAGCGGTTGTGTCGAGAACTATAGAGTATGGGTACCTTGCCTTGCAAAGAAGCCGCGATGTTTTTCCCGCGCTCTTCAAGAGCTTCCGGATGCAGGCGTGCGGCTAATTCGCGGGCCTCTCGCTGCATCTCTTTTTGCCCCATGAATTCCAAGAGCCCCATGAGCACCCATCCGGTAATGGCATGATGCAGCACATTGGAGCTGGGCAGTTGAATGTACGGAATATTGTTTTTCTTTGCTATCTCAAGCAATATTCCTCCTGTGCATAACGCGGCTGCCGGAAGATTTCGCCTGATTGCTTCTTTCAAAGCGTCGATCGTTTCCTCGGTATTTCCGGAATACGAACTTGCAATAAACAGCGTATGGCGTAGAAAATGTTCCGGGAGTTCGGGAAGGCCGTAATCCTGGTGAACGGTAATCTCCAAAAGCGGCTTGTGTCCGTCGAGAATGTCTGCTGCAAGATGGGAACCTCCCATTCCGATAACGACAAAACGCTCGTATTGTTTCCAGTGTTCCTTATTCTGGATTACGGGTTCAAATAAAAACTGGTGGGGAAATGCCTTGATGAATTCGTACATATTATGTGCGAAACACTCCCGCTTTTTTCACCATCGCGTCGTTCTGAACAATCCATGCATACAGTCGCCGTACCCCTTCTTTGGCGGAAACGCGAGGGGCCCAGCCAAAATCCCGTTGTGCCTTGGAAATATCGGAAATATAAATTTTTTGGTCGCCGGCCCTCCACGGACCAAAACTATACCGGAACTTCTTTCCAGAAATGCCTTCTAAGATGGCAAACAGCTCCCAGAGAGAAAGCGAGTGGTTCCTGCCTCCTCCCACGTTGTACACGTTTCCTTTTGTGACGGCAATATGGCTGAATGCAAGATCGTACGCTCGCACGAGATCATCCACAAACAGCACGTCTCGTACCTGTTTTCCGTTCCCAAAAATGGTAACCGGCTTTTGAAATAGCAGAGCGTTGCAGAACCAGGCAATCCACCCCTGCTCTTCAATGCCGAATTGGTGGGGTCCGTAAATGCCCGATTGTCGGAATACGACGGTTCGAAGTCCAAAAATCCGCGCGTAGTCAAGAAAATACTGATCCCCGCATCCTTTGGAGCATCCGTAGGGGCCGTGGAAATCGAGCGGAAAGCTTTCGTCAATGCCCGCGATGGCTCGATATTCGTATCGCCGTTCCTTTTCTGCGACTGGCAAGGCGGTCAATTCTCCATATACCTTGTTCGTGCTGGAATATAAAGCGGCTGCCTTGCTTTTTGTTTTGCGAAGCACCTCAAGCACGTTAAATGTTCCCAGGGCGTTAATCTCAAAGTCCTCTCTCGGATTCGTAATCGAGGTCACCATGGTCACTTGAGCTGCCAAGTGAAGCACCCGATCAGGACGATATTTTTTGAATACGGCAAGAAGTTTTTTATCGTCCCGTACATCGCCCTTCACAAACAAAAAGCTTCCCTTTTGTTTTTTAAGCCATGCTAAATTTTCTTTTGCTCCAACTCGCGAAAGATTATCGTATACCACCACACGGAATCCCTTTTTTACATAGAAGATGCTTGCATTGGTTCCTATAAACCCCGCGCCTCCCGTGATAAGAATGGTTTTTGTCATAACCATTAGCTTCCGTTTTTCCAGTTTATTATCGCCTTCTCCCAGCGCTCAAACGTTCCGATATCCATCCACCGCCCCCTCCATTTATATCCGTACAGTTTCTTCTCTTTCGCAAGAATGGGAAACAGGTCTTTCTCCACCATGGAAAACTTCGCCCGTTTTGGATAGTAGTCCTTCACTTCGGGATTCATGATATAGATGCCCGAGTTGATAAAATGAGAAGGAGGATGCGCTGGTTTCTCAACAAATTCTAAAATCTTGTCTTTATTGAAACGAACGACTCCGTAGTTATGAGGGTCTTTAACTTTTACCACTCCTACGGTCACCATCGCCTTTTTCCGCTTGTGCCACTCAAACATGCGCCTGAGATTTAATTCTTTGAGTTCATCGCCATTGGAAACTACGATGGGCTCTGAAAACCATGCACCATTCAAGTGCTTGGCGATCGGGGTAAAGGTGCCGCTGGGTTTTTGCTCCACAATTAATTCAATGTTCTCTCTGGGAAAATAGGTTGCTTTCCATTTATAGAAATCATCTCGATGAGAAACTTGAATTCCGACTTTTATGTCATTGACTCCGTTCTTCAAATACAAATTTACCAGGTACGTGATGACCGGAATCTTGCCAACGGGAAGAAGTGGTTTTGGAATCTCCAGTGTCAGAGGTTTTAATCTTGTTCCGTCTCCTGAAGCCAAAATAAATCCCTTCATGTTTATGTATCTGATTTTTTGGTAAATGCCCTGCCGCTTTTTCTACCATATTTCTCTTCCGTATGCAAGAGCAAAGATGTTCCTGAAGAAATACTGTATTCCTACAGGCGCGCACTGCGCTTTTTGAATTCGTCGATTATCTTATCTTTATCAAAATCAACTCCATACAGTTTTGCCAGAAAAAATGCAGTGAAAAATCCGAGCAAAATGCCCGAGAACGTTTGAAGTATATCCGAATGTCCTTTCATCTGCACCTCGCTCACCTGAAGCCCTTTTTCTTGCAGTATTTGTTTTACGATTTCCATATATGCCTTTATGTGCGGCAAATCCGCCTCTTTATTGAGAAGAATAATATGAAAGTGTTTCTTCGTTTCCGGAGCGTTTTCTGCCACGTCGAAACCATCTATTTCGTTATGGGTCAGCTCTGGAAACACGTTCGCAAACGCGGGAATGCTCGCCGTCTCGTTAAATGCTCCTTTCCACTGATACGCAATGGGGAACAGACGCGCTGATCCATATATCACCGGAATTTTCCCGACGAGCTCTTTGGCGAGCAGCTCTCCTTGTCCTTGCAACTCTTTGGGCCGCAATTCAAACGCAAGCTGTTTGGTCTTTGCGTACAACTCTTCGTCTCCCATAAGTTTGCAGAGACCAAGGAAGCTTAGTCCAACTGCCAAACGGGGCCGAAGGTTCAAATCGGGAAGCCGTATAAAAGGAATGTCCTGAGATTTTGCAATCTCAAGAAGCTTGCCATCGGTTGAGATTGCGGCCAAGGGCACGTGCTTCATTCTCGCCTCTTTAAAAGCGCTCAGGGTTTCTTTCGTATTTCCGGAATACGAACTTATGATCACGAGGCGGTCCTTCCATCGCTCCTGGGAAAGAACAGGAAGTCCGTAGTCTCGGTGAATCACGATATCCAATTCCGGTCGGAAGATAGAGAAGAGCTGAGCTGCCAACGCGGACCCTCCCATGCCAGCTATCAGAAAACGGTCATACCGCTGCCATTCTTCCGCATTCTCCACCTCCAATTCCTGGGTAAACTGCCGATTAAAATTGAGCAATGATTCTTCCATCATACGTGTACAAGGTTAGGAGGCGTCTGCCCGGAGAGCGCTGCAATAATATTGTTCACTGTCATGGCTGCCATGTTTCCCCGAGCTTCTTTGGTTGCCGAAGCTATATGTGGAGTCAAAAGTACGTTGCCGAGCTTGGTTAGTCCTGGGGCCAATCTTGGCTCTTCTTCAAACACGTCTAAAGCAGCTCCCTTAATCTTCCCTGCTTTAAGGGCTTCCACTAATGCTTTTTCATCCACGATGGGACCGCGAGAAGTATTAACGAGAAAACTCGTTTCCTTCATAATTTGAAATTCATTTTGCCCGACAAGATGGCGAGTTGTGGGGAGCAGGGGCACGTGAATACTCACCACGTCTGCGGTTTTCAAAAGGTCAAGAAGAGACATAAACGTAATATGGCATTTTTCTTCCTGGGCTTCGTTGCGCACGGTGTCCGTGTATACGATATTCATATCAAAACCTTTCTGAAAAATTTCTGCCGTCCGGCAGCCGATTCTCCCATGCCCAATGATTCCCAGCATTTTGCCGCGCAATTCCGTTCCCATGAATAAATCCATTTCCCATCCCCTGTACTTTCCTTGGCGCATAAATGCATCCGCTTGCGCGACGTGCCTCGCAATGCCAAGGGTCATGGCTACTGCATGCTCAGCTACCGCTTCCGTAAGAACGTTCGGGGTATTGGTGATTAAAATTCCCTTTTCTCGGGCTGCCGCAAGATCAATGTTGTCCGTCCCAACCGCGCAGTTCCCGATAATCTTGAGCTGGGGCCCGATGGATTCCATGATTCTTTTATCTATCCGGTCTGTCAGAAAAGTAAGGATTGCATCCGCTCCTCTTGCCTTGGCAAAATCACTCCCGAACTCCACGTCGTACCCTCGTTGCGAAAGAAGCGCTCCGTGCTCTGCGGGAAAGGTCTTTGAGACAAACACCTTCATACTATATTTTTTGGCTGAAACTTTTTATTCTTCTTCACAAGATTTGTCATTGCGGATTTTGAAAGCAACCCTTGCCTGGCGCCGATGGACTGAATCTTGGAAGCCGCGTTGAATGTGCCCCAGCGCATCGCTTCTACGACGCCGTAATCATACGCAAGCGCTGAAATGAAACCCGTGGAGTATGCGTCTCCCGTACCCGTGCGCTCCACGATCTTGGCCGGAAATATCGGAAGAAAAAGGGCGTGCTTTCCGTCAAACGAGTAAGAACCCTTTGGCCCGTCCGTAATCACCACGATCTTAGGGCCCAGCTGATATAACAACCTCAGCAACGTCTTTATATCAGCCCGTTTCTTAAGCAATGTTTCAGCTTCTTCCCTGTTCACGAAGAATACCGCGCTCCTCCGTATCACGGGAGCTAACTTCTTTAACCCTGCTCTCATCTGAAAGCTTCCTGGATTGAATCCCATCTTTACCTTGTGCTTTTTTACATAGCGCAGAAGCGCTCCATGAATCTTTTCGAATCCCGGCCCCATGGAGCTCAAGTACACCCACTTTGACGGAGCCAACCTGGGAAGCACATAGTTGCGGTGTTCGTGATGCACCAGGATGGTGCGCTCTGCTTGATAGTTCAGCACGGCAGAGAAGTTGCTCCCGTGCTTCCTGTCCCAGACGATATAGTCCAAAGCGACCTTCTCTTTTTTGAATACTGCGAGTTCTTCTCTGCCCACGGTATCGAATCCCAGCACCGTGTAGAATGCGGTCTTCAAGCCGAGACGCGAACATCCGATGGCGACGTTCGCAGAGTTTCCCACCGCAACGATGCTCGTGAACTTCTTGACGGAGATCTTTTCCGCATACACGACCCCAAGATACTTGGTCTTGGTTTTTCTGTCTTCCAGAACTTTCGTTTCTTCCTCCAATTCCAAAAAAACATCGTGTTGCGTGTCTCCGATGGAGATGACGTCAAATCGCTTCATGTTTTTCTTTGTATCGCCTTCTTTGCAGCTTCCATGATATGTAGATGCTGGAGGCCGAACGCTTCCCATAGCTCCGCAGGAGTCCCGGATTCTCCGAACCTATCATGCACGCCGATGAACTCCATGGGGGCCGGGTGCAACTGCGACAAGAGCTCGGCAACCGCTCCTCCCAATCCACCGGCTACCTGATGTTCTTCCACGGTGACTACGGCTCCAGTCTTTTTTGCGGAACCTGCGATCGTTTCCGCATCCAACGGTTTTATGGTATGGCAATTCAGCACTTCCACGGAAATCCCTTCTTTTTCAAGCATACGCGCGGCAACTAAGGCCTCGTATAACACAGGACCCGCTGCGACAATGGTTGCATCCTTGCCTTCCATGAACACTTCCGCCTTTCCGAATGTGAAGGGACTGGCTTCTGTGGTTATGACCGGCGTCGCTTCCCTGGCAAATCTCAGGTACACGGGTCCCTGGATTTCGGCGGCTGCCATAGTTGCCTTTTTTGCCTCCAGGGCGTCGCAGGGCACGATAACCCGCATATTGGGAAGTACTCTCATTAACGCGATATCCTCCAGCGCCTGATGTGTTGCTCCGTCAGGCCCCACCGAAAGCCCTGCGTGAGCCCCTCCGATCTTCACGTTGACATCGTTAATGGCAATGGTGGTCCGAATCTGTTCATTGTTCCTGCCTGGACTGAACACAGCGTACGAAGAAATAAACGGGATTTTCCCCGTAAGGGCCATCCCGGCAGCCAAGGAAGCCATGTTTTGTTCTGCCACGCCAACCTCAATGAACCTGTCGGGGAACGCTTTCTGAAAGTATTCAGAACGTGTGGATTCGGTAAGATCTGCGCACAGCACCACCACGTTGCTGTCTTTTTTCCCGGCCTCAACCAAACCCTCTCCATAGCCATTACGTGTTGGCGTTTTCTCAATATCCGATGAGAATAGCTTGTTTGAGAGATGGGCTTTGGGATTGAGCATAGAATTTTCAATTTTCAATTTTCATTGAACTCCCGCGCAGTTCCCGCAAGGCCAATTCTGCCTCTTTGGGTTTGGGGGGTTTCCCGTGCCATTCAAACTTGTTTTCCATGAAACTCACCCCTTTCCCCGGAGTTGTATGGCTAAGGATGAGCGTGGGTTTCTGGTGGATATTTTTCGCCTCGTTGCAGGCGTCAACGATTTCCTCCATATTATGCCCGTCTATCTCAATGACGTGCCAGTTAAAGGCCTCGTATTTCTCCCGCAGGGGTTCCAAGGGCATGATGTCCTCCGTGAACCCGTCTATCTGGATGTTATTCCTGTCAAGAATTCCCACCAGATTATCAAGCCGGTTCTTGCCAGCGAACATGGCTGCTTCCCAGGTCTGCCCGCATTCCTGTTCTCCGTCCGACATTAAGCAATAGACCCGCCAGTCCGCCTTATCAATGTGCTTCCCTACGTACGCCATGCCAGACGCCTGAGAAAGGCCGGACCCCAAAGGGCCAGACGTCGTCTCCATGCCGCCAAGGCGCTTGCGCTCTGGATGCCCCTGCAGGCGGGACCCGAACTTCCGAAGGGTCTGTAGTTCTTCCTTGGGAAAATATGCGGCTTCTGCCATCGCAGCATACCTGACCGGGCAGATATGGCCGTTGGATAGGATGAGACGATCTCGTTCTTCCCATGCAGGGTTCTTGGGGTCATGCTTCAATACAGAAAAATACAACGCAGTAAAAATATCTGCCATGCCAAGGGGTCCCGCAGAATGCCCGGAGCCCGCCGCAACAAGCATTTCAATGATGTCTTGGCGAATAGTGTTTGCCATCTTCTCCAATTCTTGGAAAGAATATTGTTTCATTGTTGTTGTCATTGTACCATCGCTTCCAATTTCCTCAATGCCGCAACCGGATCCCTGTGTTTCCAGATGCCGCTTCCGACGACCGCATAGTCGGCTCCTGCCTCAAATACCTTTTCAATCGTATCTTGCCCAATGCCTCCGTCCACTCCGAGAAGAATGTCTGGAGAGAACATCCTGAGAGCACGCAGCTTCTCTAGTACCATAGGAATGAATTCTTGGCCCTGCCTGCCGGGATGCACGCCCATGAGCAGGAGAGCGTCAATCTGGCGCTGCCATTTCTTTATGGCTGGAACCTGGGTCTTGGGATTTAAGGCAATCCCCCGCTCAAACGGATACTTCTGCATTTCCTGAAATACCAGCTCCGGATCCTTTATTCCTTCAATATGAAATATGACGCGTTTCGCCAAAATCGCTTGGCACAGCGCAAGATAGCTGGCGGGGTCTCGCACCATGAGATGTATTTCGTAGTCAAAAGCCTCCCCGAGTTTTTCAAGGGCAGACAAGGAAACCGAGGTCTCCTGAACAAACAAGCCGTCCATAACGTCTATATGGACCCATTGCGTATTCTTCGCAAGAACTTTGAGTTTCTTTGCGAGATCAACCGCGTTGGTCTCAAGAATGGCGGGGATGATGTGTTGCACGCCTTATATTGCTTCAATCTTCTTAAGACGGCGCTCGTGCCTTCCGCCCTCAAACTCGGTTTCTAGCCACAGAGTAACGGCGTCAATCGCTTCTTCTTTTGTGATAAATCGCGCGCCCAAAGCCAGTACGTTGGCATCATTGTGTTGACACGAAAGACGTACAATGTCTAAAGAACCTCCATAATAGACGACCGCCCGAATACCTTTTACTTTATTCGCCACCATGGCTTCTCCCTGCCCAGATCCTCCAATGACAACTCCCCTGCTTTTCTTCTCTTCTGCGACCTTCTTGGCAAGAGGAACGACGAAGTCCGGATAGTCATCATCCGGATCAAGAGAGGCCGGGCCGAAATCCTGCACGGAAAAGCCGCGGCCCATAAGATGCTGCCTGATTTCTTCCTTCAGGGCAAACCCTGCGTGGTCTCCCGCAAGATATATCTTCATGCTTTCAGTATAGCACCTGAACAAAGCATTCAAAACTATTTCATATACTCTTTGATGCGTTCGTCAACGAGAAGTTTGGGGAACCCGTATGCCAGCCTGCCAACGCGCACAACACTTTCTGTCGTTGCGGCATCGGCAACTCCTTCCGGAGGAAGACTAACCCCAGAGAAAGCTTCTGTGGTTTTCCCCTGCGCCATAAGTTTTATATAAAAATGGAATCGGGGAAGCGTAGTAAAATCTTCTTTCACAAAAGGAGTGAATTCTTTGCTTAATGTTTCTGCATCCTCTGCAGACACGGCAAATACCAGTACGGTACCCGTATTTCCCAGCACGGCATCCTGTATTTTTTTGGGCATCTGGCCGAAATACTGATTCGTCAGATGCACGCCGAGCCCGTACTTTCGGGATTCGCTCAGCATGGAAGCGAAGGTATCCGTAATGAAATTCTGAAACTCGTCCACGTACAGCAAAAAGGGCGTGCGCTCTTGAGCATCTTGGCGTGCACGCTTTAAAATGGCAGCCTGCAGTTTTGCCACCAAGATAAGGCCGAGCATCTGGGCGTTAATTTCTCCGATCTTTCCCTTCGACAGATTTACCAGAAGAATCTTCTTCTGCGCAATAATGTCGTCAAACCGAAAGCTGCTCTCGCGATGCCCGATGATATTTCGCATGATGGCATTGTTCATAAAGTGCCCGAACTTCGACATAAAGTAGTTCAGCATTTCAGACCGGTGGAAGTCGGATGTTTTTGCCATCTGCTTGCTCCAAAACTCCAACACAAGAGGATCTTTTACATGCGCCCTCTTTTTTGCCTCGAAACGCTTGTCCACGAAAAGTTTTGGAATTTCGATGATGCTTCCTCCTTCAGAACCCGCCATGACGGTAAGCGCCGCATTTCGAAGCCAGTGCTCAAATTGCGGGCCGATAATTCCGGTTTTTTCAGGGTCAAAAAGCTTATAGAATATCTGGATGCACTCTGCCACCAAAAAATCTTTTTCCTGGTTGTCTTTTGCTTCCAGCAAGTTCAAACCAAAAGGATGCTGAATATCCGCAGGATCAAACAGAATAACGTCTTGCAGGCGATCTGCCGGAATGCGCCCGATAAGCCATTCGATAGAATCTCCGTGAGGATCTAAAAAGCAGACGCCCTGTCCATGCGTAATGTCTTGCAGACACATGTTCTGAAACACGGCAGACTTTCCGACCCCTGTTTTTCCCAGCATATACATATGAGAAAGCCGGTCTTGCCCATCGATGCGTATGGGAGTCACCTTGTTGCGGTATACGTTGTTTCCGATAACGACGCTCATAATTTGCTTGAGTAGAATTTCTGCTGAAAGTATACGGGGTCTAACGGCAACGAATATTTCTGACGCGCCGCAAGCGCCAGCTCTTCCGATTCTGCAATGCGAAGCAGTTGATCACGCTCTTCTTGCAGCTTCTTTTCGATTGCGTCTACAAACTCTTTGCCCAAAAACTTCTGTACCCGCCCAAGTTCCTCCACCCGCGATCTATACAGCTGTTCTATTGTTTCTTTTGTGATCATGCGGTTTCCTGTTTGTTCTGCAGTAAATGCTTCGTCATCAAAGTTTCACAAACCTCTTCTACGAAACGCTTTACGGGGCGCGCGCCAAACCGCGGATCTACCATGCCTGCAATTGCTTGAGAAAGAGTGGCTGGGTCTATTCGAAACGCTATGCGATGGTTCTGCAAACGGTCTTCGATCTTTTTGATTTCCAGCTTGCTGATTTCCAGAAGGTCTTCCAGCCGCAGGGGGTTGAATACAAGAATGGCGTCAAACCTATTCAAAAACTCGAGCCGAAAACGTTTTACAAGAAGCGGAATCAAAACCTCTTCTCTAAACTCTCTCCCATGAATATCGGCTCCCTGTTTTGAGGCTTCTAAAATTTCAGAAACCCCCAAGTTCGAAGTTGCCATCACAATGCTCTGTTTGAAATCTATGGTCTCTCCCTGGCCCGAGGTAAGCCTTCCGTCATCTATCACCTGTAAAAACATATCAAATACCTTAGGATGCGCTTTTTCTATTTCATCCAGCAAAATCAAACTATAAGGCTCTGCCTTAACGGCATTGGTCAGCTCTCCTCCGGCTTCGTACCCTACGTATCCGGGAGGAGCTCCCACCAAACGCTGCCACCCGTGTTCTTGTCCGAACTCTGACATATCAAACCTCGTAAAATTCTCTTTTCTTCCAAACACGAGCTGCGCAACGAGTTTTGCGGTTTCTGTTTTGCCCACCCCAGAGGGTCCAAGCAGTAAAAATGAACCCAAAGGTCTTGCGGGGTTGCGGAGTCCGAGCCTGGCTCTCCGAAGGACGCCTGCGATAGCTGCAACGGCAGGCTTTTGGTTTATAATCCTCTGGTTCAATTCTCCTTCCAGTTTCTGCACAAGCTCTAAATCATTTTGCTCCAGCTGCTGCAAGGGAACTCCTGTCTTGTCGCTCAATACGGCCAGCACATCCGCAACGCCCAGCGTTTTTCGCTTCAAGCGGCTCGCTCTCCCCATAGATTCATCAAGCACAGAAATGGCAGCTCTTGGTAGACGCCCAAGGCTCGGAAAACGCTCTGCATACGAAAGAATCGTCTGCAGTGTTTCTTCTGAAACTTCCATGGGTTGTCCTTGCTGAAAAGAAACAGCTGCCAGCTCCAAAATTTTCATATACTCTCTTGCGGTCTGCTGCTTAAGATGAATACGCTCAAAAAACTGAACAAAATTCTGGTCTTCGTGTTCCATCCAAACAAGTTCCTGGGGCAACACTCCAAGAATCACCTGCACGTCTGATCGCTTTACCAGCGTGCTCAACAGCCGCACCGTCTGTTGAAATATGGCTGCCTTGTTGTAGATCAAAGAACCGAATGAGTCGATAAACAGCACACACGAAGGAATTCCGGCAAACGCTTCCTGATAGCGCGGAAATGCGGCAGCGTTCGAAATCCCGTACAAACCCTCTGCTTCTATACGAATAACTCTCAAAGAACTTTGCGTGTTTGCCGCCCAACCATGCACCAACATGGTTTTCCCAGAGCCAGAGGGGGCCACTACCATGCAGTTGTTGCGGCTGGTTCTGCCAATAACGCTCGACAAACGCTCTTGCTCTTCTTCTCTTCCTACAATCTTAAAAAATCTCTGATGCTTGGCTTCCAGGCCAAGATCGTAATATTCTATTTTTTGAAATTCTGCCATATAAGTTTACTATGCAGCCAGTCTCACAAGGGTAATCCCTCCCATTTCAAATTCTTCTTCTGTCACAGCTTTCTTCTGCGTCTGCACACCTCCCCGAGACCGACCCACTTCTCTCAAAGACCGCTCCATCCCCGCTCTCCTCTCCCCACTTTCTCTTTTTTCCTCTTGGAACTTAACTAAGTCAAGCTCTATCCCCGTTTCTTCTTTTTCTTTGACCAGATTGAGCTTAGCTAAGCTAAACTCTACCCGCTCTCCACTCTCAGATATCTCCGCAATCGTCTCCACCTGGCTTCTCTCCATACGATCTTCAACGAACCGTTCTGCAAAAACAGGTTCTTGTTTTTGACCTCTGCTTTCTACGGCCTCGGTTCGAACTTCCACGGGTCGTTCCTGTAAAATTTCTGCCTCGCCAACTTCTTCCACTTCTTCTACTCGTGTTTCTTCTACATGTATTTCATCTTCAACAACACTCACTTCCTCATCAGCCAAAACTTCTTTTTCTACAGAATCCCCCTTCTCTAACAGAGAATCTCTTTCTGTGAGCGAAGCGAAAAATTCTTCCAAATCTTTTTCTTCTGATATTTCCTTAACTACGTTAAGTTTCTCCTGCGGTACGCTTGTTGGATTTTCAATGGTTGGTCGTTCTTCTACAAGTGATGCAAAAAAATCTTGTAAATCTCGTTCTTTTTCTATTGTTTCCCTAACCGAGTTAAGGATAGGTGATTCTTCTACTGTTTCTATTATCTCTGTCCGCTCCGCCCTTGTTTCTAATTCAGGATCTTGGTATGTGGCGGTTTCCGTGTGCGGAATTTCCATTCGTACGCTAAGAATCGGCCCCCAAAACGGAGAATTCTGCAACGCAGCAGGAATTTCTTGTTGAAATATCTCTTTTTCCTGCTGCGATTCTTCTGTCGCCTGAGTCGGAACTTCAACCCCAGATTCAAACCCCGAAAAAGTATTTTCTGGCGAGATTTCTTGTAGGAGCTTAACCGAGTTAAACTCCACTTCTGTAAGTCCCACTACAACAGTGTCAAGAGCTTCTTCATCTATAGAAACTTGTATCTCTTGTGAAACGGGGGGTTCAATTTTTGCATCACCTCCTAATTCATCTTCTTCTCGAGCTTCAGCGTGAGCTTCGACAGATTGTTCTGCAAAAATAGGTTGCGCAACTCCTTCTTGCTGTTCCTGCGTTTCTTCTTGCTGAATTTGAGCGACTTCTTGCGGCTCGGCTATTGGTTCGACCGGAGCTTCTTCATTCCCCAGAAACTGCTCTTGCTCTTCTTTTATTTCCCGAGACCAGGTTTCAGAAACTACCACATTGTCCTGCTCCAGCCAAAGAGCTGTCACATGAAGAATATGGCCAGCTTCTGTTTCTTCTTTATAGTCCACGAGCTGTACTTCGTTTGCATTAGAACTCCATGTTTCGTTTATAGAATGATGCAAGGCGATTTGTTCTGGTGTTGCCTCTTCTTCTATCTGTTCTGTGATAGAACGTTCGGTATCTTTTTCCGCGTTCCATAGTTTTCCGTCTCGAAAAACCATAGAAGGAGCCTCGGTATGCGTTTTTTCCCATTCCTTTGAATCACCCCCGAATCGGGCAATGATTTCTTCTAACGTATCCGGTTTTTCTAGATCTGCTCCCTCTTCTTGAAAAGAAGAATTTTGTTCGGGCCCGTTCTCTCCTTGTTGTTCCTTTTCCTCCCCTACACGAGCAAACTCAACCGGATCTATCTCATCTACGCGCTCTCCTTCAAACCCCAAATCCTCTACATCCTCTTCTTCTACTCCAATTGTGGGTGTTTCTATAGACATAATAAAAAATCGCCCATCCCGAGGCGAACAAACGTTGCGCAAAGCAACCGCGTATTCTCCTGCTCGGGAGCACTATCCCTATTTGGTATTCTGACTTATCGCTCTGCCTATTGGCAGAGAGAATCACAGTTGCGGCACAGTCCAGGATTTACACCTGACTTCCCCAAACAGATCTAACCTTTGTAAAACTGCCTGCCGTTTCTAATTTCATGATGGATTGCCGCACCCAACCAGTCAACCCTACAACCCCTAGCCAATTGTGGAAAAACAAATACTCACCGAAGCGTCTGGTCTGGTAGTGTATATTTCTAACAATTGTTAGAAATATACACTGTTTGTCTTGAAAGACTTTTCTTTGTTCGCGGCTACGAGCTTACGATATGGCTCATCATATACTCGATCGATCCTCCTACCTTTTTGCCAGGATTGAATATATTTTTAGGATCAAACGCCTGTTTTGCCTTCTCGAAAAGCGCCATCACTTCTCGCCCGTACATCTGCTTCAAAAACGGGGTGCGAATGATTCCGTCGTTGTGCTCTGCGGTAATAGACCCTTTAAAATCCAGGACGAGCCGATGCACCTTTTCCATGAGCTCTATAATTATCGTCTTTGCGTGACCATCCTTGAAGCTCATGAGGGGGATGATGTGAAGATTCCCGTCTCCCACGTGCCCGGCTATCGTGTACA
This sequence comes from Parcubacteria group bacterium, assembly GCA_016203945.1. Taxonomy (GTDB): domain Bacteria; phylum Patescibacteriota; class Minisyncoccia; order Minisyncoccales; family UBA10102; genus JACQLT01. Next base: position 82,858 of record JACQLT010000001.1, read on the forward strand.
GAAGCTTTGGATACAGAGCCAGGATTGTCTGAAGCTTCGGGAGGAACTGCTCAAGGGAGGCCGCCGGCACGATGATGTCGTCAATGAAGGGAGCTGTCCGTAGTCCGCGTACATGCTTTCGTAAAAGATTAAAGCTCTCCCTTCTCATGGTGATGTATTTTCTAGCTTCCGCCTCGTTCTTTGCGATTCTACAAGAAACCGAATAACGAGAGAGCGACCTCATGGCGCCTTTCGCTCTCTGATGAACCTCTTTCGCATCTTGCCCGGTAAACTCTGCCAGCAACACAAACTTTGGAATCCCGCCTCTCAAGAGCATAAAAAACTCTGGAATAAACTGGAACCCAAGGCTGATTATGTTACCCTTGAGCTGTTTTATAAAATCCGGAAAGAATCGGAGGGCGAGCGTAAACGCGTTATCATCGTATATTTCAAATGCCTCTGGTTTTTGTTTTGCAATTTCTGAACTGACTTCAGCCAGAAGATCAATGTCCTTAAGAAAAATCACAAGGAGCGAAGACTGGGGATTCGGAGAAACAAGCTGAAACGTAATTTCAGTAATCACGCCTAACGTCCCCTGCGAGCCGCAGAAAAGCTTTGTCAAATCAAACGTACCAGATTCTTTGTCCCATATGTTCCAAAGAGAATACCCCGCGGAGTTTTTAGAAACTCGTGGTTTTGCTAGCTCAAGCGTTTCTTGGTGTTCCTGAACCAAAGCCCATAAGTTTCTATACAATTCACCTTCGAAAGTCGGAAGCCTCTTTTTTTCTTCAAACTCTTGGCGCGAAAGCTTCGAAAATGAGTATTCATTGCCGTCTGCCAGAACAACCTTGAGTTTTTTAATATAATTCTCCGTTTTTCCGTACCGAAGACTTTTCTCTCCTCCCGCATTGTTCGCCACCATGCCTCCGACCGCGCATATCTCCCGCGAAGCCGGAAACGAGGGCAGTAGAAGATCGTGCTTGAGCGTCTCCTTCTCAAAGTCGCGGTACCAGCATCCCGGTTGCACCCTTGCGTAGCCTGCCCCGTACCGAGCTTGCTCTGGTTCGGGGTCTTTGCCAACTTCGAGAATCTTGTTCATGTGCCTGGTCATGTCCAGGACGATTCCCTCTCCCAAGGGGCCTCCTGACATGTCGCTTCCGCCCGCCCTGCACGTGATGGACAGTTTTTCTTCCTTATGTTCGCGAACAAAAGAAACGATGTGTTTCACATCGTCTCTGTCCTGGGGAAACAGCACGAGGCAGGGCCGTACCTGAAACAGGCTCGCATCCTTGCTATAGAAATCCAGCGTCTGGGGATCTGAACCGATCTCCCCCCTGAACACCTCGCGAATACGATCTTCAAGCCTGCTCATTCAATCTCGTATATGAGGCTCACCTGTATGCTCACCTCCTGGGATCCGGGCTCTAAAGACGGACCCTTTGCCACGGCTCCCGCTCCTCCGATTCCGTAATCAGAGACGTACTGGGGGATGTATATGCTTCCCTCGCTCAGCTGGATGAGGCGCCCGAGACGGAATCCGCCTGACTTGGCGATTGCCTTTGCCTTTTCTTTTGCCTTGGCGATTGCTTCCTCCCTTGCCTGCTGTTCAAGCTGGATCTGGTCGTCTACGGTGAACGAAAGGCCAGAGACCGAGTTTGCTCCCCGTTCCACCACGCCAGAAAGGATATCTCCAAGCTTCTCAAAGTCGCGCCCTTTCACTTCCAGCTGCTGGCTCACGGTGTAGCCGACGATGGTCGGAGGAGGACAGGTTTCTCCTTCATACCTGCACACGCCGTACTGGTAGCGCGGCTCTATGGAATATCCTTGGGTCTTGATGTCTTTCTCGTCTATTCCTTGGTTCTTCAGGAAGCTGACGATACTATTTGATTTGTCGGCGTTCTCGTTCTGAATGGTTCCCAGGTTCAGATCTCCTTGGGTGATGACGCCTACGCTAAACTTCGCCACGTCGGGAATGGCGACCACCTTGCCTTCGGCCGAAACCGAGAAGGAAGAGGGCTGTGTGGACTTGTCGTACGAACGAACGTACAGGAGCGAGCTCGCGCTCACTACGATCAATGCTACTGCTGCTGCGACACCGAGTGTATTTTTTATGTTGTCTTTCATCCCCACGACTAATTAAGGTTACACTTTATTATTATACAACATCCCCGCACCCTATTCCAGGGGAGCTTTTAGGTATTTTGCAAAAAACGTCAATGTTTTCTTCCACGCGTCCTTGGTAGCTTCGGGAGCGTAGTTGGCGCCAGAAGGGTTTGCAAAGGCATGCCCGACACCAGGATAGATATTGATCTCTTGAGCAATATTGGATGTTTGAAGCTGCTGCTTGAATTCTTCCACCTGAGCCACGGGGATCGCCTGATCCTGATCTCCGAAAATGCCGAGTACGGCTCCTCTGATGGAAGCAAGCTTTTGATCGCGCACCAGCGGAGTTCCGTAGTAGATGACAGCGGCTTTGATATCTTCATTTGTCATGGCAAGTTGCAATGATTGCCCTCCGCCGAAACACCACCCTATCGTTCCCACGACGGGCGTATTCTCTTGGTATCTCAGGTACGAGACGGCGGCCTGCATATTCGCAACGGCCTGCTCCTGATTCACCGAAGCGACAAGAGCACGGGCCCTGTCCGGCTCTTCGGCAACTTCTCCTCCATACAGGTCTGCCGCAAGGACGACGTATCCCTGGGCAGCTAACTCTTTTGCCATGTCTTTCATGCCCTCGTTCAGTCCCCACCACTCATGGACCATGACCACGCCAGGATACGCTCCCCCTTCCTTGGGACGCGCCAAAAAGCCCTTTGCGTTTTCAACATAGTTCACCTGCGAGGTTGCAACTTCGTACAGCGGGTGTTTCAATGCGTCTGCGTTGTTCATTGGTATATTAATAAATGTTGTGCCCGCGATGGCGACGGCAAGAAGGAATATGGCGAAGCTTGCTCCTGCGGATATCAGGCAGTATTCGCACCAGCTCTTGAGCACGAACGCCTGGATGAAAATCAGCACAAGCGAGAAAAGCGCGGATCCGGCCGCAACCCCGAGAAACAGAAGGAGAAACAAGGGAATTGAAAGGAGCTGCACTCCCGCCAATGCGAGAACGCCAAGCGCCGTTACGCCACCATAGTATAGCACTCCGATTGCTTCATTTGGAACACCGAACATCCTGCTGTACCTGCTGTGCACCACCACGTTGCACCCTTTATCAATGTGGCAGGTCAAGGGTTCCTTCCTGCTTTTCTTGATGAAGATGTAGAGGGAAGCCGCGAGCCCGAGGAGTCCGAATAGAATAAATGCGCCGGGTATCATGTAGGATATATCTTATCCTGAAATTGCTTGCGAAACTTCTCCAGTTTCGGCTCAATGACAACCTGGCAATAGGGAGCTACCCGGTTATTCTCGTAATACTTCTGATGATATTGCTCTGCGGGAAAAAATTTCTTCAAAGGAACGATTTCCGTCACGATAGGTCGGGGCCATCTTTTTGATTCTTCCAGATTCTTCTTTGCGGTTTGCGCCAGCTCTTTTTGTTTGTCGGTATGATACAAAATCAAAGAACGATACTGCGACCCCACATCAGCTCCCTGTTGATTTGAAATGGTAGGATCGTGCGTTGCAAAAAACACTTCAAGCAAGTCTTCATACGAAATTTCAGAAGGGTCAAACGTTATCTGTACCACTTCTGCGTGCCCCGTGTTGCCAGATGAAACTTCCTGATACGTCGGGCTCTGCGTATCCCCACCCGCATATCCTGCGACAACGGATTTCACGCCTCTCAGTTCCCTGAACATCGCTTCCGTGCACCAGAAGCATCCTCCTCCGAATGTCGCCTGCTCTCGTGTGTCTGACATGGTTATTGCAGCACGGCATGGCCAAACGGGACCGAGAATGCCCGGCACCATATCCACACTTCGTTATACGCCAAGGGGTCAATTCCCTCTGGAACTTCGTAGTTCTGCGAGCCGATGTTTCCCCTGAGTCCGCCCAGACGAGCTGAAGCCGCATATTCTCCGTCTTTCCCAAGATGCACGAACAGGTCGGGGCCATTCGTTGTTTGAAAATCTTCCTCAAAGCGCACGTAGTATTTCTCTCCGATCTTCAGAAGCGTTGCCGTGCCCGATGTCTTATGAAAACCGTCGGCGTCAATAAATGCGCCAGAAGACAGTTGCTCTGGCGCTTGTTCGCCCGATTGCACTGAGGCTATATCTTCAATGCTTTCCTGAACTTCTCGGTCAATGAAAAGAGGAGAAATGAGCCAATACGCGACAACTCCCGCAAAAACAAGGGCAACCAATCCTATGGCAACGTGTATTTTTGTGAGCTTCACAATATCGTTATTTCCGGCGAACTCCCTTGTAGCCAAGGTATCCTGCAACGACAACGCCAACCCAGCTCACCCAGACAGGAACCTGCCACCCTGCGATAATCGCTTCCCAACCCATCAAAATCCTTGTGAGGTGCAGCACAGCTATTGCAAGAAATATAATTCCCGCTACCAAAGAGAATGTTTTTTGATTCATATAAGTAGAGTCATAACCCCAGCTCGACCTTTTGTGCCAATATACAATGGTGCTGCCTCTTGATTAGAGGGTTCCGGAAGGAGGTAGAGATTGCTGATATTGTTCTTGATATTGTTGTTCTTGCTGTTGCTGGTATTGCTGCTGATACTGTTCTTGGTACTGTTCTGAGGAAGGGGGCGAAGGCTGCTCCTGTTTATATTGCTGATATTGTTCTTGATATTGTTGTTCTTGCTGTTGCTGGTATTGCTGCTCATATTGCTGCCGAATCTGCTCTTCGGAAGGAGGCGCGCTCCGCTCCCCTTGCGGAAACTGGTCCTGTTGTCCTTCTTCTCCCTGCTGCTGCTGGGCAATACACGCATCCAGCTTTGCCTGGATGTCAGGATTTAATCCGTGCTCTTCTCCCTGCGACTCCCCTCCTTCAGGTTTGGGGAGCGCTTGGAAGCACGCGAGCATTTCCTCGCAGGATTTTGCTACGCATTCGTTCATCTGCGATTCAGATTTTGTTCTTTGCTCTACTACGCAAGATTCTAATCTTCCTTTAATGTCTGGGCTGAGATCAAGACCTGAAAGATCGCCGCCGCCACTACCTGGTCTTACCCCAACTTGCAATCCTTGCATGCAAGCTAAGGCTTCCTCGCACGGCTTTGCCACGCATTCATGCAACTGTTCTTCTACGTCTGAGAAATAGGGCTCCACGCATCCTCTGACTTTGTCGTTGAACTCAAACGCGTCAGAACCAAGTTCAAGCCGTCCTGAGCGAATTTGATCAATCTTTTCTTGCCCTAATGTATCGCCCAAGCAAGAAACGATTTCTGGTGGAGCCGTATCGAGCGCCTTTTTAAAGGCGGCTGCTCCCTGTGCCTCAAAACACGACTTCATGCGTAGCCCTATTTCGGGGCCCGGAATGAGGGTGCCTGCGTTGATTTCCTGGATGATGTTTTCTCCCACCGTCGCCTTCAAACACTCAAGAACCTCGGGGGGAGTTTCCCTCAAAGCGGCGCGGATCTGCTCGGTTCCCTTTTGGATGGTTTCCATCTGATCCTCGTCTAACAAATCGTGCTCTTTTGCAAAGGCAAAGCATGCCTCCAGATTCTCGGGATTGTTGCAGTATGCTTCGCAAGCTTTCTTTGATTTGCATCCTCCAGGTCCCCCTTGACTTCCTACCTTCCTCGCGATTGCAACTTCGTCTTTGCTGATGAACCCTGCTTTTTCCGCAAAAGCGATGCATGCGTCAAAGTTCGCCTCTACCGCGCAGAAAGATTCGCACTCGTCTTTTGAGCGGCAGCCGCCCGGAGTTTCCCCTTTTGCCAAAAGCCCCATGAAGGTGGAAAATTCTGCCTGATCTTGCTCATTCAAGAATCCTGCTTCTTTGGCGAAATTGAAGCATTCAGCCGTGTTCTCGGCATTAGAGCAATACGCAAAACAAGCGTCTTTGCCGCGGCAGTCGCCAGGCATTTTGCCGCCCTGATTCAAGTACGCGGCAACTCTTCTTGCCTCATCCAACTCTTGAGGATCATCAATCAAGTTGTTTTTCTCCACAAAGTCGAGGCAGGTGTTCAAATTATGCACATCAGCGCAATACTTGTAGCACTCTTCGGTGCTTTTGCACCAGCCGGTGCCCCCGGAAACAGCGGACTTGGTAAATTGCTTTGCGCCTTCAATCTCCTCATCTGAAACAAGGTTGTGCTGTATGGCAAAATCCCAGCAGACCCCTATCCGATTTTCCGGTTTGTCGCAAAACGCGCGGCATTCCACCTCGTTTCGGCAACCGCCCAGTTCTGTAACAGGATAGACAATGTCGAGAGCAGAAGACGCCTGCACCACAAACACAGATACTGCGACGAGAGCGACGCTAAAAAGGATTGCAGAAACAATGGGCCGGGACTCTTGTTTCATTATTCAAAAGGATTCTTATATATCTTGTCCAGAGGATTTGTCTCTGCTGCCTCAAAAGGATTGGTTTCAGGAAACTTCTCTTTCACGGGATTGGCTGCCTCTTCAAAGAGCTGAGCGCCCAAACTTGCTTCTTCCCGCGGAATTAATCCTGGAATTTCTGGAGCTTTTCGCGTTTGAACATACCAAAAAACAATCCCAGCGAACACTACGACCGCAACTCCAATGGGCAAAGGGGAAGCTCCTATCTTTCTCATCATTTCTATTGTACCACATCGGGCGGGGTGTCAATAAAAGAAATCCACATGCGGCATGAAAACGCAAACCCCGCCAGTCCATGGACTGGCGGGGTTGTTTTATGCGCTTGGTAACGTATTACCAATCTCTTCCTCCGCGGTCGCGGTTGCCGCCAAAGCCTCCACCTCTGCCTCCGCGCTGGAATCCCCCTCCTCCTGTTCGCGGACGGGCTTCCATGGGACGAGCTTCATTCACTGTGATGTTTCGTCCTTCAAGATCTTTTCCGTTGAACATTTGGATGGCGTTCTGCGCTTCCTCTTCGGTGGACATCTCCACAAAGCCGAATCCCTTGCTGCGGCCGGACATCTTGTCGATGATCACGGTTGCCGATTCAACGGTTCCTGCCTGGGAGAAGGTCTCTTTCAGAGTGTCTTCGGTGGTGCTGTAGGGCAATCCTCCGACGTACAATTTCTTTGCCATGTTGTCCTCTTGCACAAATACTTAATATCGCAAGTCGACCTGACGTATTTTTCTCGTATCAACTTACACGTATATTTGTGCAAGGAAACAGAAAACACATACACTTGCTTCAAGAGAAGTATAGACTATTCATGAGATAATGTCAAGGGCTTGCTATTCACTTTTCTTCCTGAGGGCGTTCCGAAGAATCCGCTTGCGGATGCGGATGCTCTTCGGGGTCACTTCCACGAGCTCATTGTCCCCGATGTATTCCAGGGCCTGTTCCAAGGATAATATTCTCTTTGGAACAAGGTCGTCGGTGACTGCTTCCCCTTTCGCCCTGAAGTTCGTAAGGTGCTTTTCCTTGCATACGTTGACCGCGAGATCAGAATCCTTCGCATTCTGTCCTACCACCTGGCCCTCGTATACCTGTTCTCCGGGACCCACGAACAATGCTCCGCGCTCCTGCGAGTGCACCAAGGCGTATGCCGTCGTGGCTCCGGACTCGTGGGCTATGAGCGAGCCGTGCGAATTGGTCTCAACCGACTGCATCTTTGGAAAATATCCCGCGGACAAAGAGTTCACGACACCCGTGCCCTTTGTCCCGAGCATGAGCTCGTTTCTGAACCCGATGAATCCTCTTGTTGAAATGAAGAAGTGGAAGTATATAATGTTGCGTTCTGCATGCATATTCTTCATTTCTGCCTTCCGCATGCTCATGTTCTGGATGATCATACCGGAATACTCCTTGGGAACCTCTATCCAGACATCTTCCATGGGTTCCAATATCTTATCTCCTTCCTGTTTGAAGATGACCTCCGGCTTTGAAACTTGGAACTCGTATCCTTCCCTGCGCATCTTTTCAATGAGGATGGAAAGATGCAGCTCCCCTCTTCCGCTTACGGCAAAGGAATCTGCGGAAGATGTTTCCTCCATCTGAAGCGCAACATCGTTATCCAGCTCTTTGAATAGCCGCTCCCGCAGGTTGCGCGAGGTGCAATATTCTCCCTCTTGTCCCGCGAACGGAGAATCGTTCACGGAAAACATCATCTTTACGGTGGGCTTCTCAATGGAAACAACGGGCAGGGCTTCGGGCGACTCTACGCTGGCGATCGTGTCCCCAATGTTCACATCGGGAATCCCGGCGACAGCTGCAATGTCGCCTGCCGGAACCGAGTCCGTTGCGACTCGCGCGAGCCCCAGATACGTCGTGAGCGCGGTAAGCTTGTATTCTTTCATCTCCCCTGAGCCTGCCTGACCGGCAGGCAGGCTCTTCATGTGCATAACACGCATGTCTTTTTTCAGCGCTCCCCGATGCACGCGGCCTATCGCGATCCTCCCCTGGTAGTCGTCCGAACTTATAGAAATCACCATCATCTGCAAGGGAGCCATTTCTTCTGCCTGGGGACCTGGAATATGGCTGATGATCGCGTCAAACACGGGAATGATATTCTTCATTCCGGCAAGATCCGGAGAAGTACTTGCCAACCCGAGCTTGCCTGCCGCGTACAGGACGGGAAAGTTCAACTGCTCGTCCGTTGCCCCGAGATCCATGAAGAGCTCCAAAATCTTTTCGTGCACGTGTTCCACGCGGGCGTTCTTCTTGTCCACCTTGTTGATCACCACGATGATCTTGTGTTTCGCTTCAAAGGCCTTTTTCAATACGAACCTGGTCTGCGGCATGGGACCGTCTTGGGCATCCACGAGGAGCAAAGAGCCGTCTGCCATGTTCAGTACGCGCTCCACTTCTCCGCCAAAGTCTGCGTGTCCTGGAGTATCTATGATATTGATTTTTGTCCCTTTATAGAGAACAGCCGCGTTCTTTGAAAAGATGGTGATGCCGCGCTCCCGTTCCAATTCGTTAGAATCCATGATCAACTCGCCCTCAGTGAGTTTACCCAGAGTTGTGTCCGACTGCTTCAAGAGCGCGTCCACGAGCGTGGACTTGCCATGATCGACATGCGCTATGATTGTTATGTTTCTAATGTCCATATCGATATAAGCAAAGTGAGCGACCTGCCCCGTATACTCCGATGTATACATCGGAGTTGTGCGGGGTGATGGCGATGTTACGGATTGGGTTCATATTATTCAAAAAAAGAGGACCGGCATTCTTTGCAGGGCCTCTGCCAGAGTACATAGAAATTTCCAAAAAGTCAACCAACCTCAAACACCTTTTGCCGCGAGGAATGTCCAGATATGATGCGCACTCGTGAAGGCGCAATATCAAAGTAATTTGCAAGAAGCTTCGCTACTGCCTGATTCGCCTTTCCCTGCTGGGGCCGCGCAGGAGTCGAGACGACAAAATGGGAGCCGTCCTCCTTCTCAACAGAGTTCTTCTTCGCCCCTGATTTTGCCTTCACAAAAATCCTCATCTGCAGGCCTATCGGAGCCAGTCTTTCCACCTTTTCGGCAAACCCAAAAGGAGAAGCAGCGCCAGTGGGGCTCCCCAGTTCGCCCAGCGTTCAACAAAATCCCACACGGGCATGCCCACGAGCGGCCGGATGAACGCCGTCCAGAATCCCCAGAACGCCATCCAGAGAAGCGCGGCTCGAACCGGCCGTATCAGCACAAGGACGGCGAGCGCGATATCCATAGCGCCGACGATGAACAGAAGCTGCGTTGCCAAGTTCGCGTCAGCGACCCCGAACTGAGCAAACCATGCCACCCAGTCCTTTTTGCCCTGTAACGCGAACACGCCGTGCCCGATAAACTCTCCCGCGACCGCAACGCGCAGCACCCACTCAGCTATCTTTATATTCATACCAAGAAACTGCCTTATGTTTTATATATACCACGAAGCAGGAGAAATAAAAACCATTCGCTTCGCTCAGAACCTTTTTTCCTCGCCATGCTCGGAAATGAAAAACCGCCCTGAGTGAGATCGAGGGGCGGTTCTTCATTGAGCAAGGCCTTGTTAGGCTCGTGTCACGTTCTTTGCGCTAAGGCCTTTCTCGCCCTCAACGACTTCAAAACTGACGGTGTCGCCAACCTTGAGCTCGTCATACGTCACACCGCTCAAATCCTTGGAGTGAAAGAAAAGATCCTTTGCTTCGCCTTCGCGAGCAATGAATCCATATCCTTTGTCCGTGAGTGTCTTGATGGTTCCAGTCATGATTATGTATTACGCTTGTATTGCTTGTACCGAGAAACCCGACCACGTCTCTAACCTGTACGCACCTGCCATGATACTACAGAACACCTGCGCCGTCAAACGCCCGGCCTAAAGCCTCTGCCTACGCAACAGCACCGCGTTGATCGCGACAATGACCGTGCTCGCCGACATAAAGACTGCGGCGACCGCTGGCTGGAGCAGTACGCCTTTGAAAGCGAGGATGCCCGCCGCAAGAGGCAACGCGACAATATTGTATCCGGTCGCCCAGAAAAGATTCTGGATCATCTTTGCATAGGTCATCTGGGACAACCTGATTATCTTTGCGATATCCCGGGGGTCATTGCGGACGAGAACAATTCCGGCCGACTCAATGGCCACATTCGTACCAGCCCCAATGGCAATGCCCAGATCTGCTTGCGTTAAAGCCGGGGCATCGTTGATGCCGTCGCCAACCATGGCAACCTTGAGGCCGCGCTTCTGCAGTTCCCTTACCTTCTCTGATTTCTGAGAGGGCAACACCCGTGCAAAGTATTCGTCAATGCCAAGCTCCTGACTAACCCATGCTGCCACGTCTTCTGAGTCGCCCGTAATCATGGAAGTCCGAACCCCCATCTCTTTGAGCGCCTTGACTGCCAGGCGCGATTCCTCCCGGATGATGTCGGCAAGGGCGATGGCGCCCAAGAGATTCCGATTCTTGAGAGCAAAGACGATGGTCTGTCCTTTCTTGCCTGCGCCTTGCACGTACTTCAAGAGTTCAGCTGGCATGCTCACGCCCATGTCCTCAAGAAGCGCAGGTCCTCCCACCATGACCTCGTTGTCATCCACGATCGCCCGCACCCCCCTGCCCTTCAGCGCTTCAAATCTCTTCGGCTCTTTGCGGGCGAGGTTCAGCTTTTTTGCTTCCGTTACCACGGCCTTGGCAATGGGATGTTCCGATAGCGCGTCAAGGGAGGCGGCCAGCTGTAAGATTTCTTCTTTCGTGTTTCCGTTCGTACTCCAGACCTCCACAACGCCGAATTCGCCTTTGGTCAAGGTTCCTGTTTTGTCAAAAAGTACCGTATCAATAGTTCGGGCGGCTTCCAAAGCAATCCTCTGCTTTACCAGAAAACCGTTTTGCGCGGCTTTAGTGGTAGAGATAGAAGCAACGAGCGGCACCGCAAGCCCAAGCGCGTGAGGACAGGCGATGACGAGCACGGCCACGAGCCGAGCTACGGCAAATCCGACGTCAGCGCCTGCTACAAGCCAGGCAGTCAGAGTAGTCAGGCCTCCGACAACGGCAATGACGGTCAAATAGAGTGCCGCCCTGTCAGAGAGTATTTGAAGCCGCGACTTGGACGCCTGCGCCTCGGCAACCAGGCGCATCACTCCGGCAAGAAAGGCCTTCTCTCCGATATTGGCAACCCTGATCTTCAGGACACCGTCGCCGTTGATGGTGCCGGCAATGACCGGACTGCCTTCTTTTTTGGAAACCGGCTTTGACTCTCCGGTAATCATCGATTCGTTCACGTCGGACTGGCCGTCCGTAATAATTCCGTCGGCAGGAACTTTTGCTCCCGGCTTCACGAGAACCGTATCGTTCTCCCGCAGTTCAGAGAGCGGAACGGTTTCTGTTGTATTGTCACGGACCACCTCGGCAGTGTCGGGAAGGAGCTTTGACAATTCTTTCAGCGCGCCCTGCGCTCCCAATACCGCGCGCATCTCAAGCCAGTGGCCGAGAAGCATGATGGTGATCAGCGTGGTGAGCTCCCAAAACAAGGCTTCTTCGCTCGCAAATACCGCGTATACGCTCCAAAAGTATGCAGCTGAAATGGCAATGCCAATGAGCGTCATCATGCCAGGCAGCCGCGCCTGTAATTCTCGCCAAGCTCCGGCAATAAACACCCAGCCGCCGTAAAAGAACACGACGGAGCCGAGCGCAAGCGGCACATATGCAGAGCCCGGAAAGTCAGGGGCTGACCATTTAAAAATCTTCTCTGCAACGTCTGCATAGAGCACAACAGGAACCGTAAGGACAAGGCTGACCCAGAACTTTCTGAAAAACAGAGCTGTGCTATGGCCCGCATGCTTGTCGTGCCCGCCGTAATCCGTTTTTTTCTTTACCGGCACGAGGTTCATACCGCACTCAGGACACATACCAGGCGCATCCTGCCGTATCTCAGGATGCATAGGACAGGTATATTTCACGGAATCTCTGCTGAGCTTAATTACTCAATCCACTTGATGGAACACCCCATGGAAGGCCTGAATGCGCCGCCCATCTCCTCCCCTTTCAATAACTTCTGGATGTTCTCATCCATGGTATGCTCTGACACTTCCTGGCCGGGCTCCAAGACGTCGTCTATCCTTCCATGGAACACGAGCCTCTGATCTTTATCAAACAAGAAGGGATCCGGCGTGCACGTGGCGCCATATGCCCTGGCAACCTCTTGGGTATCATCCAATAGATACGGAAAGCCGATGTTCCGTTCTTTTGCGAACATCTTCATATTCTCCATGCCCTCCCCCTCGTAATTCGGGTCGTTGCTGTTGATACCGACAACCGCAACCCTGTCTTTGTATTTCTCATGGAGTTGCACGATGGCACCGATCTTTGCCTTCACGTACGGGCAATGATTGCATATGAAAACGATGAGTAAGCCTTCCCTTTTCTGGAAATCCGCAAGGGAATATGTCCTCCCGTCAGTTCCCTGCAAAGAGAAATCCGGCGCCTTATCCCCATTATTGAGCTTCTGAAATGATTGCGTGAGTGCCATATAATGATCATATCAGAAACTGGAGTCTACTGGTATCTCAAACAAGACCGGTAGAGTTTCAGGTGGTCAAGAACCAAGCGCGGGAACAAAAACTTCTCGAAAACGGTTTTTCTTGCGGCCTCTCCTAACAGCTTCCTTCTTTTCGGGTTGGATAAAAGAAGAACGATTTTTTGAGCAAGCTCTTCCGGGGTTTTAACAACAAAGCCGTTTCTCCCGTTTTGTATCTGTCTGCGTATGCCGGAAGCTGGGCCGCCAATTACCGGCTGGCGCTTCCACATGGCCTCCGTCACCACCAAGCCGAATCCTTCTTTGGTAGAGTTCTGCACAACGATGTCGGCTGCGTTTTGCGCCATCATCGTAAACTCCAGAGGATTTTTACCCATGGAGTTAAAGAACAAGAAGATCTCACGGGATTTTGCAGCCACCGCAGCTATATCTTTGTACACCGCGACGGCGGCCGGGTTGTCTTTTGCCTCGTTAAAACCAACAAGAGCCAAGCGGACTTCCGGGCAGGAGCTTTGAACTATGCGAAAGGCCTGAATGACCCCCAGCGGATTTTTCCAAACATCAAATCGCGAAACCTGAACAATGAGTGGGCAGTCTGTGGGTATGCCCCCATGTTTTTGAAGATACGACCGCGCTTCTTTTTTGGAAACAATGGTTTGTTTTGCCGCCAAAGGATCAATACTTGGGACGAAAATCTTTACCTTGCGCCGGGACAGATCGCCGTGTACAAAGTCCGAGCTGCTAAAGACGATTTTGTCATACGAGGCGATGCACGGATGAAGTTTTTTCCAAATCGATTTAGAAACCGCAGAAGTGTCAATGTGACTAAAATATACTTTGCGCTTGTTGAGATGCGAGTAGCACCCCGCAAAAAGGGGCTGAGGGTCGTTTATCGCCAGCACATCGCAGTCAATGGTATCGAGATCCGCAGCAATGCGCTTGTTGATTCGTTCGTACTCGGCCCATTCCCGCCCACTGATTTTTACCGCAGCTCCCTGCAGGGCATTATGAATCTTATTGGTGATGGTAAAGAAATTCCCATCAATGTTCGGGTTAATGGCGTACCAATCGCTTTCTATGCCCAAAGATCGCAAATACGGAATCAAGCTCTTCAAAATTTCGGCCACTCCGCCGCCAGCGGCAGTCGCGTTTATATGCACCACTCTCTTGCCTTGCAGGTAAGAAGCTTGGCTCAGTAACTCCTTTTTCCTTCTTGCGGAAAGAAGTTTCAGAAAGTCCGCCGGTTTAACCGATTCTCGAAGGATGACTTTTTTAAGAGAAGTTTGTGATGGCATATTACAAAAGCTTCGCCGCGCCGACGGCAACGGCATTTTTCCCAAATCTTGCTTTTTGAAGCGGGAGTCCCGACGCCTTTTTGAGCGCCGCAAAAAAGCCTTTGCGCGCCGACACTCCGCCGCCGACGACTAGTACTTGCGGTTGATACGGTTTTACTAATTTCGATAATTTTTTGCTGAGATACTCCGCCAGCCTTCTAGTATTTTTAGAATCGCGGAGTTTTTGATATTCCGGCTCCCAGCGTTCCGGGTGTTCAAATTTTTTGATCCTAATGATTTTGCCGTTTCTGCCAACTGCTCTGCCAACGCCCGTGCCTAGCGTGATGAAAAATGCCTTCTTCTTGACAGTCGCACTCCCCTTAGTATATTCCGCGCGGGCAAAACAACGAGCATCGTTATCCAGGGGGCCGTGAAACGAAATCTTCTTCATGTTGGAAAAATCAAAATTTTTGATGTAAGGAATATTCCTGCTGCTCATCAATATACTTCTCCTTACTACGCCGGCTGCTCCAATCGAAACTTTGCTTGCCCCGCCCAAAGATTTCACCAATTTGATTAATGCTGATGTAAAATCGGCTAAATTTTTTGGCGTCGCCACTTCCCGCGCCCTCAAAACTTTCTTTCCATTCCATAAAACTCCGCGCATTTTTGTTCCGCCGATATCAACTCCGATTATTCTTTTACTCATTATGACGTCGCTTGATGAATAACCCGCTGAGGGAATGGGATCTCAATGCCCTCCCGGTCAAAAGCGATCTTAAGCCGCATGCGGAGTTCTCCGGCAACGTCCCACTGCTTGATTGGTTTGGTTTCTCCGAGGATTTTAATGATGATCGCCGAATCCGCAAAATCATCGACTCGCAGAAATTGAGGCGGCTTTGTTATTGATTCTTTCCATTGCGGATCTTGGGCAAGTTCTTTCCCAACTTGATTTACCACGGCGATCACTTTTTCCAAATCCGAGCTGTAAGCAACCCCTATATTAAGATTGATTCTGGCATAGTACTTTGAAAGGTTAGAAACCTTTTTAATCTCGCCGTGGGGAACATGGTGCACCGTGCCGTCCAAATCCCGCAGCGAGGTCATGCGCAAGCTGATGTCTTCTACCAGGCCGCACGTGGAGTCAAAACATACTACGTCTCCAACCCGATACTGGTTTTCCAGAATAATAAAAAGACCAGAGATGATGTCGCGAATCAAATACTGTCCTCCAAAGCCAAACGCCAGACCCGCAATGCCAGCAGCCGCCAGCAGAGGTCTAATGGCAATCCCCAGTTCTTGCAGCACCATAAGGGTCGCCATCACAAGAATAAGGATGCGTAATGACCCGCCGAGAATCTGAATCAGCGTATCTTCTCTCTTCTTTTCTGCTTCTCTTGAAAGGAAATGATCAGGAGCAACGAGTTTCCGTACAAAACGCTCAACAAACGCCCCGCTGAACTTTTGCAGCACGAACGCAATAAGCACGATGCCCAAGATCTTCAACATACACGCATTCTAACAAGAGGGCCCTTTCAGTCAACCCCTTATTTTTTATTCACTGACTCGTGTGGATAACTAAACCGAGTCTAGTTTTCCACTCATGTTATAGATTGCTTTGTAGAAAGATAACGCCGATACCAGCCAGAAGCGAAACGAAATTCAGCAATGATCTTCTTTTCCAGAAGCTGGCCACGCCGACAAACAGAAACGCCCCGCCCGACAGCGCAAGTGCCTTTGGGAGCGCCGCCTCAAAATCGGGCAGGAGCCAATAAGTCATTCCAAAACTCGCATAGAGCAGGCCGAACCCAATAAAGATAGTTGCTAGCGAACCCTTCATGGTCGAACCGGCTCCTTTCATAAGCGCGAGCGCGGCAAAGAACTCAGGGAGAATATGAAGCGTCATTGCGGCGAGTATGAAAAGGCCGAAAATTTGAGAAACGCCAAAGGCAAGTCCGGTAACCATTCCTTCCAGAATGGAATGAAACCATAAAGCAGTAGCAGTTAAAAATGGCAACGCTGGCTTCTTCAATTTCTGCAAAGCGATCTTGCTGATCCACCAACCAAAATATCCTGCAAGCAACCACAAAAGAGCTGCAAATACCCCGATCTGGCGCGCTGCCTCTGGCCATACGTCAAACAAAGTGCCGCCGATAAAGATCCCTCCGGCGAGAGAAACAATAAGGTCTGCCTTAGAGATGGGTTTCACGTTTTTATCCTACCAAAAAACCAGCCTTCGATAAACTCAAAAGAAAAGACCGTCTTTCTAGAGACGGTCCAGCTCACCTACGCGTTCTTTTGTAGACGCGGAACTCAAACCCCGGATGCTGTTCTGTCCTGGATATCTCCCATTCGGATTCCTCCCACTTGGGAAAGAAAACGTCTCCTTCGTGGGTTCCGGGAATAAATGAAAGCCACATCTCGTCCGCGCGCGGCATCATGAGCGCATAGATGGAGGCTCCTCCCCCAATGAAGATGGTTCTGCCCCAGGAGCGCGCTCTTTCCATTGCAACGTCAACATTATCCAGTATGGCACCGCCCGGATGCCGAATCTCCTCCACCCCAAGGCTTTTGCTGAGAACGATGATTTTGACGCTTTCAAACCCTTCGGTCTCAAAGTTCTCGTAGGCGTTCTTCCCCATGATCATGGTGCTGTTCTGAACGGAGCTCTTAAAGTGCTCGTACTCGGCAGGAACGTTCCAGGGCAAACGGTTCTTGTTGCCGATGACCCGGTTCTCAGCCAAAGCCGCGATGATAATTATTTTCGGCTCACTCATGGTATTCTCTCCTTCCAGACAAGCATACCAAAAAATGTACCCCGTATACAACTCTGTTGTTATACGGGGCCGCCCTGATGGCGATTCTTCTGCTCATCCTCGGCTAAACCAAGGTGTGGATAACTTAGCTTAGCTAAGCTTTATCCCAAGAGTGCTTTTCTGCGGGCAGCCGGCTTCATTGCTTTTATTTCCAGCATTCTTTTCTTTGCTGCAAGTCTCTTTGGACTTTTCTTTGCGTGAGACTTTTTATTGCTGCTTAATGCGCCTGGTCGTTTTGCCATACTTCTTTTATTGGTTAATAATGCTGGCTCCCCGGGCAGGATTCGAACCTGCAACCAAGCGATTAACAGTCGCTTGCTCTACCGTTGAGCTACCGGGGAATACGTTCCATATATACCACGAGAAACTCCCCTATTCAACTACCGGAAGAAGAACTGAATGGAGACGACGGTAAGAATAGAAAGCGTGATGATCGTGGTGAGGCGGTGAGGAATGGTGACCCCGGTCCTTCCGACCAGTTCCTGCGTAAAAGAATGGTTGTAGTTCTTTGGGTCCGCTATATCCTTGCCCCGCAAGAGCTGCATGAACGTGGTGAGAGCGCATACCATGCGGTATTTCTTGGTCCAGGGCATGAGCAAAGCTCCCCAGATGAACTGATGAAACACAATGCCAATAGTAAGCCAGAAGTGGAAAGCAATCTTGTCTCCCCACGGCCACACGGAAGATGGTACAAAAAACAGGCTGTACCAGAAGGCAACGATCACGAAGTGCACCCAAAATAAAGTTTCTCCAAGAAAATTCCTCATCAATATCCCTTCAGTTTCTTGAGGTTTTCATGCTCTCTGATTTTCTCCAAAGCCTTGGCCTCGATCTGACGAATGCGCTCTCTGGTCACGCCGAACTCGGCTCCCACTTCTTCTAGGGTATGCGTTACGCCGTCTTCTAAGCCAAAACGCATGGCAAGAATCTTCTGTTCTCTGGGGCTGAGATCAATGAGGATCTCTTTAAGACGTTCTTTGAGCAGCCGGCGGGCTGCCTCCACTGTCGGAGGAGGAACTTTCTCGTCTTCAACGAACTCAGCTAAAATGCTGTCTTCATCATCCTCTCCGACCGGGGTCTCTAAAGAAACGGTCTCTTGCGAGATGCGCTCAATATGCCGCACCTTTTCAACCTCAAGACCCATTTCAGCCGCCACCTCTTCTGCCAAGGGCTCCCTGCCCAACTGCTGAAGCAGGTTGCGGCGCACTTGAGTATACTTGGAAATGGTCTCTATCATGTGCACCGGAATGCGGATGGTTCGCGCCTGATCAGCCAAGGCGCGCGTGATCGCCTGACGAATCCACCAGGTGGCATACGTTGAAAACTTGTATCCCCGCCTCCAGTCGAACTTCTCCACGGCACGGAACAGCCCAAGGTTCCCTTCTTGGATGAGATCTAGAAGGGTAAGGTTGGGAGAACGGCCCACGTACCGTTTTGCAATAGACACCACAAGCCGTAAGTTGGCCCGGGCAAGCTGTTTCTTGGCCTCCAGGTCCCCTTTCTCAATGCGCTTTGCCAGTTCCTTTTCCTGGTCGGCTGTAACAAAAGAGATGCGCCCGATCTCTTTGAGGTACATCTGCACGGGATCCAGCGGGGCTTCCCGCTCCACCTGCTCTCGCATCTCCTGCTCTTTTGTCTTGCCGAGGTTTAGATACTCCTTCACCTCCTGCACATTCAGGCCGCTCTGTTCCAGCTTCTGGTAGAGATTGTCCAAACCCGCCAGATCTTTATCGGCATCCGGAAACCGATAGATAATCTCTGAATACGTGACAAAGCCCCGCTGCCTTCCCTTTTCAATAAGCTCCTGTACATTTTCCGGGGAGAACGCGGTCTTCTTACGCCTCTTTGAGGGCTTTACTGAAGGCTTCCGCTTTTTTGTCCTTTTCGCTACGGGCCTCTTTTTCTTGGGCCTCCTCGAGCCACCCGCCGATGAGGCGGGTTTCTTGGCAGGCTTCTTTTTCTTTTTTGTGGGCATGTTATGAAAGCTGACGACTCAATTCATTAAATTCATTCAGCAGCGACTCCAGCAGTTTTGTGTCGTGTTCTGCTTCCGCCTGCCGTATCGCCTGTGAAAGAACGTCCAAGCGAGAGCGCACAAACAGGAGCTCAAGCTCCAGAAGGCAGGAGCGGAATTCGCGATCCATGTCTTGCGCCCCGCCTGCTGGCGACTCGTACACCTCTCCCTTGAGGGCGACATACTGAAGAAACTCCAGCGTGCTCTGTTCAAAGATACCCTCAAGTTGCCGAAACTCAAGAGAAGGAACTTTCCGCAGGCCCTCCATAATCTCTTGCATGCGCAAAGAGAGAAATGCCATGTGGTCATCTGTGATGAGCTCCAGGCAGAGGGGCTGAAGAAACATAAGGGCAAGCGTGCGCTCTTCTAAAAGATCGCGCCTGGTCTTTGGGACGGGGACCGACAAGGGCTCCTCCCTGCCTCTTTGATACTCCTGTTTTGGAGCCGTAAACGCCTTGAGCTCTTCTGTAACGCTCTGCTCTGGCACGTTCAGCTCTGTTGCGAGCTTCCTTGCCCAGTGCGCCTGCTCTATCTTGTTGGCAATTTTTTTAATGACCGGAATAAGCTCGTTTCCGATTGCCCGCTTTCCTTCGGCGGTCTTTGCGTCAAATCTGGAAAGTGTCGTGGCAAAGAAAAAGTCCAGAATGGAGGTGGCTCCCGCAACCAGCGCTTTCCATTGCTCTGCATCTTTGGCGACGTCAGCGGGATCCTTGCCCTGGGGCATGACCACCACGCGCAGGGAAAACCCCTGGCTGAGCGCAAGATCAATGCCGCGTTTGGTTGCGGCGTCCCCCGCAGAATCCATGTCAAAGGAAAGCGTCAGGTTGTTGGAATATCGTTTGAGCGTGTTCAAGTGCTGCTGCGTTAACGCAGTGCCAGACACCGCAACCACGTTCAGGAATCCTGCCTGCGACACCATGATGGCATCCATATACCCTTCAACAAGCAAACAAGAGTCCTGCCTTCGGCACTCCACCTTTGCCTTGTCCAGCCCGTAGAGCACCCTGCTCTTGTCATACAAAAGGGTATTTGGCGTGTTGATGTATTTCGCTAATCCGCCAGCTGGCGGACCACCTTCTTTCTCTCCGAAGATCCTTCCGCCAAAGCCAATGACTACCCCATTCTGGTCGCACACGGGAAACATGATGCGGGACCTGAACCTGTCGTACACGCCTCCTTCAGATCGCACCGTGAGCCCGGAACGTTCCACTTCTCCTTGGCTGTGCCCGCGGGTCTTAAGAAATTCAATGAGGGCTGTGCCTTTGCCGGGCGCCCATCCGAGCCGCCACTTCGCGATGCTTTCGTCTGAAACGCCGCGATCTCGCAGATATGTCAACGCCTCCTGCCCTTTGGGAGAAGAAGCCATCTGCTTCTCAAAAAACAGGCTAGCAAGCTCCAAAAGGTCTTGCATGCGCTTGCGTTCTGACTTCTCTTTGGCCAGGCGCGGGGAGTACGCGGGAAGGTCCACGCCTGCCCGCTGCGCCAGAAGGCGCAACGCGTCTCCGAACTCAATGCCCTCTATCTCCTGCACGAACTTGAAGGCATCCCCTCCCCTAGAACATCCGAAGCAATGCCAGGTCTGGCGCGCCGGGGAAACAAAAAACGAAGGAGATTTCTCCGCATGAAAAGGACACAGGCCGCGCAAGTTTGCTCCGGCTCTCTGGAGCTTGAGGTAGGAACTCACGACCTCAGCAATATCCAGACGATTTTTGACTTCCTGGACCGCGCTATCCATCCCGTACGAAATTTAATTTGTTATATTCTTCCATATTTCCCGACAGAAATACCCGTATTCCTGGGTATTTCGTACGGGATCCATGTTCCCACTCTACCCTACCTGCCCTTCCTGGCAAGCAGAGCCAAAGCGAGGGCGGCAAAAAAAAGACCGACGTCGCGGAACACAATATCCATGGCTCCCAGGTTGAACCATATAATGCCGAGCAGAAACGCCGAGGCGGCAAGAGAAGCGAATACGAGCTGTTTTCCCCACAGCAGTAATGCGGCAAGCCCCACCTGAACTACGGAAAACGCCATGAGGAGCTCTTGCGGCTTCACCTGGAAGGGAATAAGGGAAATAATGACAGACGGCAAAAACCCGATCCAGTTCAAGGGATTCTGGAACGCCGACCAGGCCGCGTACAGCAGCGTGAATGCCAGGCCCAGCCGCAAAAACACCTGCGGCAGATTGCGAAGCCCCATCCCGTTAGAGATAGGACGCGGGACGAAAAAATCTCGCGTTCCTTATTATTATATGGTTCGATTCTATAGTGAACGTCATATATTCTATGGTGCGTCCGCGATCTCTAACGGGATTACTCTACGTTAACCGTTCCGAACTCGGTCGGAAAAAGATGATTGTGAAACTTCCAGGATCCTTGCTGCAGGAACTCGAATGACCAGGAACTGCCCGGGGCTACTAGCGCGCAAGCATCAAAGATGTTTGGCTGCTCTGCGGTATTGCACTTCTGAATGCTAGATCCCGGATACACGGTGTGCGTAGGATGCAGGGCGGAAGCCGGCCACATATCTTTTGCGCTCTCGTTTTTCCATACGACCGCATCCCCTTTCTTGATGTTCACTATCGCAGGAGAAAATCCCTGGTCCGTGTACTTGATCTGCACCTCAGAACCAACCTCCTGTTGAGGAAGGTTTGTGTCCTGAGAAGCCGGGACTGGGACCGGAACCTGCCCATTACTCAACAGTTTCCATCCTCCCACAAGGACAAGGATGAAAAGAACCGCTATGACGATGACTTTCGTGTTCTTCATATGATGATGGAGTATGGTTAATGATTTATATCATTAAGTATATCAAGGATCTCAGCGCTTGAACATACGCCTGGCCAGGGCTTTCAAAAATAGGTATGCAAGGAACAGGGCGAACGCATACAGGATAATCTCGGTTTTCAGAACGAATGCGGCCGCAGAAAGAGAGGCAAGATAGAAAGAGGCCTTGGTTTTCTCCGTACTGTTTGCCTCGGGGTTTCCATTGAGAGTATCCAGCTGCTGCCTTGCTTGTTCTTGCTTCTGCTCTACCTGCTCTTTCACGGGAGCTAACAAACTTTGTGCCGCAGCATGAATCTCAGATATTGGTTTCTCAACTGCCTCAGGAAGCAGGGCTATGATCGTATCTGTTATATCGGTCTGTTCTGAAGGAACAGCGTTCTCTTCTTCGGAAATTGGCGAGGAAGCTGCAAGCGGATCCGTTCCTTCGCTGAGCTCCTGAGCATCTGATGTACCGTCGTTGTCGTCATCTGTATCCGTGTTGTTTCCGATCCCGTCCTTATCTGTATCCTTCTCAACCTGGCGCAAGCTTTCTTGCGCTCTTGCCTGCTGAAGCTCTATTGCGACCGGAGAACCTCCCACGCGTATGACAGAGACCTTTGTGATAACAGCTTCTATAAGGTGCTCCCCTTCAGTCGCGCTCCAGTCAACCCACACCTGCGTGAACTTGCCTCCGCGCTCCACAAAAAAATCAGATGACCCGATGGAGTTTTTGTTATCCAAAAACTCAATGGCGCCTGCAATGTCTTCGCTCCCGCTGTTAAAAAGAGCCGCGTATACGCGAACCGTTTCTCCCGCAAAGAACGGGTCTTTTGAATACCAGATGCCTCCCTGCAGGAATCCCGCGTTGGAAAGAGGTTCGGCAAAAACAAACGCGGGAATAGCCAGGAAAAAAACCATGAGAAGCGTTTTCATCTTGATACATCAAGTATAGCTTGAATATGGGGGCGTATCTACTATACTATATAGTGATGAACGACTCTTTCTTCCAGTATCTGGGTCTTGAATTTGTACGCGTCACGGAGTTAGCGGCCATTTCAACGGCAAGATGGATTGGAAAAGGAGACAATAAAGCGGCCGATGCTGCTGCGGTAGACGCTATGCGCGAAGCTCTCAACCAAATTGATTTTGCAGGAGAGATAGTAATCGGCGAAGGAGCAAAAGACGAATCCGCAGAGCTCTACATCGGCGAGAAAGTCGGCCGAGGCAATGGCCCTGTTCTTGATATCGCCGTTGATCCCCTGGAATGCACCAACAGCGTCGCCTACGGCAGGCCCAACGCCATAACCGTCATTGCCGTCGGTTCCCGGGGCTGTCTCTACAAAGCCGCGGACTCGTATATGGAAAAAATCGCGGTGAGCGGCCAAGCAAAAAACGTCGTTGATTTAGACGCGCCAGTCAAAGACAACATAGTTCGTGTCGCCAAGGCGCTTGGCAAAGACGTTTCTGAAATTACCGTTGCCATCCTTGACCGCGACCGGCATCAAGACCTCATTCAAGAAGTTCGCGCAGCAGGGGCCCGTGTCCAGCTTTTCACTGATGGAGACATTGCCATGGGACTTGCTCCCTGCCTGCAAGAGTCCCCGGTTGATATGCTCATGGGCATTGGCGGCAGCACCGAAGCCGTCATTGCGGCTACCGCTCTCAAATGCCTGAATGGAGAGATTCTCTGCCGATGGAAACCCAAAGACGAAACCCACATCAAAAGATTGCGCGCGGCCGGCATCGCCGACTTTAATACGATCCTGACCGCCGAAGATTTGGCCAAGGGTCGCGATCTCGCTTTTGCCGCCACCGGCGTTCTCACTGGCCCCCTTCTTGAAGGCATTACCTGGGCGCCAGAACGCATCATCACTCATACTATGGTCATATCGTCAAACCCTCAAACAATGAGAGTGATACGCACCGCCCATAACGCCATGAACGCATAAATCCATGCAAGAACTCTACATTTTGCCTTTTGATCATCGCGGTTCGTTTCTCAAAATGCTCGGTTTTTCGAAAAACGAGTTGACCGCAGAACAAACTCAAAGGGTCTGCGACTACAAACACGTTATCTTCGAGGCCTTTCTGTTGTCGCTCCAAATGGGTGTACTGAAAGAAAAAGCCGCCGTCTTGGTAGACGAGCAATTCGGTTTAAAAATCCATCAAGAAGCAGAACACATGGGCATTACTCATATTTTGACCGCAGAAAAATCCGGCCAGGACGAATTTGACTTTGAATACGGCAATGCATTCGGCGACCACATAGAACGCATTGATCCCGACTATGTGAAAGTTTTGGTTCGCTATAATCCTTTGGCAGACAGGGCAATGAACCTGCGACAGTGCGATCGCTTAAAGATACTGAACGACTACTGCAAGAGCCGCGGATACAAGTTTCTTTTTGAACTTTTAGCTGTCCCTACGCCAGAACAAATGAGCGAGGCGGGAAACGATAAAGAAACATACGAACAATCTTTGAGGTGGCGCGTTATGGTTGAATCAATCAAAGAGCTGCAATCGCGCGGCATTGAACCCGACATCTGGAAAATTGAAGGGCTGAACGACACTGACCAAATGCAGGCCGTGATTGAGACCACTCGGCGCCAATCGCGCGATAAGGTGGGTGTTGTTGTCTTGGGCAGGGGCGAAAGCGAAGAAAAAGTTAAAACCTGGCTCTCTGTTGCGGCAAAAATCCCCGGAGTTGTCGGGTTTGCCGTGGGCCGCACCGTTTTCAAGCAACCTTTGCTGGACTTCTACGAAGGAAAAATAGACCGTCAATCCGCCACCCAAAAAATAGCCCAAAACTTCAAAGGTTTTGTTGATCTCTTCTCTGAAGCGCGCACTCGGTAATCATCGCGCTTTTGCCCTTACGGGGCGGGCAAGTTTTTCCTATGCTCCGTAGTGAAACAAAGCTTCTACTACTGGGGTTTGGCGGCAAATTCTAAACCAAATCCTTTTTCTTTTCTTCAAACTCTTCCTTGTCTATCTCGCCTTTGGCGTATCACTCCTTCAGAACATCGATTGCGGATTTTTCATGATTGTGCGTGCCGCGCGATTGGCTTGTGAGCCATTTGATAAGCGCGACAATGCCCGCGATTATCAAGACCCACCACAAAACCATAAATATCCAGCTGAAACCGCCAAAGAGTCCGAATCCAAAGTTCATCATATTGTTTGTTGAATTATTATTGCCGAAGGGAGACGACCAACCTCCCCACATCATATTCATCATCGGCATCCAGCCGCCGCTTCCAGCCGGAAACGCCGCCGACGTGTCGCAACCGGAAAGCCGCTTACCCATGACCATGTGAATCTGCTCCTCGCCGTCTTCGCCGTGCGCCTGAATCATCATGGCATTCATGGCGGCGTGCGACTCGCCAGCCATTTGCCCCATAAAGTACTCGCCGAGTACCCCAAATTGTTCATCGCTTAAATTCTCGCAAGCGACCTCTTTTGTTTGGAGTTTATCCCAAAGCTCTTTGCCTCCTTGTTCTTCGCGGAGTGTGTGCTCAACGACTTCTTCCCAATCTGCCGTAGAGTTGGAAAAGCCACCCATCATCTGGGCGTTTGCTATTGCGACAAACGAACCAACGACGATTAGGACAAGAATTGTAAAAATAAGTTTTTTCATTGTAAGATAATGCCGAGTTTCATAAAATTATTTCAGCAAATCTTCCATTGGAACACCCAATGCTTTGGCAATTTTTGCCATCAAGAGTTCGCTACGACGCTGCGGTGAAATTATATCCTTTGCGCGAACCTTTTTCGAGAACCCACCGGCTCACTGACGCTCGCCGGACGCTCGGGCGTGGCGGAATTCCCCCCACACCCCCCTTCCGCCGCGCCCTCGCTTGGACGGACGGAATTTTCGGCGGCTGACTACTATTTAATATCACAAAATTGCTCTCCTGTAGTCATCAAGTAATCCCATACAACATAACTATTTATATACTTAATCTCACTTTCTGACAGGTTGAAAATATTTTGATTAATGTATTTTTGTAAGTACTCGTCATTTGATCTTTGCACGGCATCCTTAGTCAATTCTTTTATCACAGAATTTTCCTCAGCAGTAATGCCAGGAAAAGGGAGTGCCATCAGACTTTCTTTGGCAATCTTGTTTACTCCACCGAATAATTTTAAATGTAAATACGAGTATAAATTAGAATTCAAAAATGCCATGACCGTATAAATATCAAAGTCTGAGATTTTAGGAATAATTATATTTGCACTATTACTCGTCAATGATCCAGTTGTATCTATGGCGACTTTTAGATATTTATTTATGGTTTTATATACGAGCTTCTTAGATGCTCTGTATATTTCATCGGGCGCAACTTGTTGTAAGTTGTTCCTATCAAAAACAATATAGTTCTTTGGGGAGAGAAGTTTATACTTTTCAACTTCTTTTCCAGTATAGATATGTTCTGCGCCCGAAATTTTCTGGTCCAGTAATTTAGTTTTGTTATCACCAGTAACTACTCCTAAACCAAAAATGCTGCGAGATAAATCATATTTCTTTAGCTTATTAACCTTTTCAATAATTGCTATATCCTGCTCGGTTAGGTGGACAAAAATGTGATTTTGGAAACCTTTAAATAAATCTTTTGGAATAACTGTTGTAATTTTATTTACAAATAGCATTTGATTACTTTTCGCGTGGTTCAACTCAATCAAATAAACATCGGACATTACTCCAGAAAATTTCTTTGAGTACCTCTTGATTTTCTTTAGATTAGTTTGTCCGAGTATAAAATCTCTGATATCAGTATGCCTTTTGACATTCAATAATGCTTCAGGCAGTAGATATCTAAACACACCATCTTTCTTTAGTAATTTATATCCAAACTCAATAAAATAAGAAAAACTTTCTCCGGACATTACGTGCTCCGTGGGAATTTTAGACAAATCCAAATTAGCACCATATGGCGGGTTGCTAATGATGTAATCAAATCTTAAATTTTTATTTTTTAGAAACCATACGAAAAAGTCATCACAATAAAGATTCGGTGATTTTGCCGTAGGAAATTTGATGAAGTAATTAAATTTTGCAATCATTATCGCAATCGGATCGTTGTCAATTCCAAATATCTGATCCGACGGCGCGTTAGAACGGAACAGGAATGATCCCGATCCGCAAGCTGGATCAAAAATGATTTGCCCAGAAGAAAAATCCAAATCGCCGACAAAATCTTCTGCTATTTCACCACCGGTATAGAAAGACCCTTTTTCTAGATTTTCCTTTTTCGAGTTTAGATATTGATAGGCTGACCCCAATAAATCAAATTCATTCCTTGAGATATTCCCAATCGCAATTATTTTATAGTCATATTCGGAAAGAAATTGTTTTACTGCCGGATTTTTATTCCCTTTCAATAGTTGGCACCCGATTGAAAATAATAGTTGTTCTTTTGGGACATTGAAATCCAGCAAAGACTGCAAAAAGTGAACAACGCCCGCTTCCTTTATGTTGTGAATTGGAATTGTGTGCTCAGAATTTAATCTGAGGTGTTTAGATCGGTTTTGTATTGTTGTGTTTTTTACTAACATGTTGCTCTGATAACTCTTTGTATATATCCGTCATTTCTTGATAGGTAACGGTATCTTTCAGGTTATTATCCAAATGCCACTGTATGTTGCTCTTGGTTATGCCAAATTGGCCGCTTTTACCCACCTCATCATAACGTCCATGCCTATCGCTCCAATTAGAAAATTTTCCAGTGGAAATATCTTCTCTCCTCGCCAAGAATATTTTAACACAATCCCCAAAAAGCAGAACATATATGAGGTAATCAAAGTGATCCCTTTTTACATTTTGGACATTAGCCAAATACTCAGCCGTTTTGCACTCGCTAAACGGAACTAGCCGATTCGTTTCTAGGTTATTATTTTCGAACAGTATCCTTTCTATTATTGTTTTTAGTTTTTTCACATTACCAGATGCTTTAAGAACCTTGCATGCCTTTATCTCGTATCGTTTACCGTCTTGGTCTGTTGCATCGTGATCATTTCCTTTCGGTTCATTGAGGTTATATTTCTCTCGCACAAACGGCTCAACATACTGCTCGCCGTAAGACCTGCTAGGGGCAAGAAAAAGACCATCGCGAATTTTCTTTACAATGTCGTCAATAATTTCCATATTATTTTAGAAAGAAACCTAAATCTTTCTTATAAATTCGCGCGAACTCTTTAAGCGCAACGATATCAATACGCCTCTGTCCGGCTTCTACTTTTGAGACATGAGACTGTGTCTTTCCGAGCAATTTAGCTACATCCGCCTGATCTAAACCGGTCTCTTGTCGAGCTTTCCTTAACTGCTCGACTGTATATTTATGGTCTTTTGAGTAAATTGCTTTACTCATAGTGATAATTATATGTTAGTATTCCATTGTGTTATATTCCAAATTGTCATATAATAATCGAGGGGGTTCCGCTAACTTGCCCGCGCACTGGGAGGGTGGGGTAGGAGCAAGATTTCAAAATAGCTCCGCCAAAAAATTCGCCAGCCCAAGCGAGGGCGCGGCGGAAGGGGGGTGTGGGGGGGGATTCCGCCACGCCTCGTGAAGTTTCTATTGGCGGTGGGGGAGAGATTCGAACTCTCGATGCCCTTTCGGACATAGCTGCTCTCCAAGCAGCCGCACTAGGCCACTATGCGACCCCACCATGAGCGTTTTTCCCTGGGTATTGACCCCAGGAATCTCCTCAACCCAAGCAAGATACCACTTACCCCGCTTTTTATAGACGGCAGTGAATGTCTGTTTCATAGAATATATTGTATCGCAATGTAGAGTCGATTGCAACAAAACGAGCTAATGCGGCAAGGCGCGAATCAACTCTACTACACGAGGATGCTGGGAAGCAAACTTGTAGCTCACGAGCTTCATGACAATCAAAAAATCTAACAGCTCTTCTCTCAACATTTCCGGCCCTGAAAAGATCTCCCAGACCTCTTCTGCGATATTCTTCATCGCGTTGTGCAAGATCTCATAGTCCGCCTTGTCCCTCAGGTAGGCAATGATGCTTTTGAATTCTCCCCGATCCAGCCAGATACCGTGGCAGATGTTGCACACGTCCAGCTTTACGGAGGAGTCTCCGTATCTCACCTCGTAAAGCGGGAGGCGGTCCGCGGGACAGACCTTCTGCCCCCTCTCAATACGGAACTTCGTCTCGTCTTTCCAAAGGTCAATATCCAGCCAGCGCAGGTTGCGATCTTTTTCGTCTTTTGCTTCTTGGAGCTCTCCTTCTTCAAACCACAATCCGTAGCAGCGGGAACAGAAATCCACCCCTACGTTGGAAAGAAGCGCCTGGTCCAATGGAATCTTGCACAAGGGGCACATCATATATATGAAAGCTCAAATTTCAAAGCTCAAATATCAAATTATATGCTCATGCCCTGTAATGCTGATATCCTTTCTTCAATGGGGGGATGGGTCATGAACAGCTTGTGAAACCAGCTCTGGCGCGGTTTTCCCTGGAATGGATCGTCAATGAACAGGTGCGAGGTTGCGTGCGTGGCTCCCGGCAGGGGCTTTGCGTCCAGGGCGAGCTTATGCAGGGCGCGGGCCAGCCCTTCAGGGTATCTCGTGAGAAGCGCTCCTGAGGCGTCGGCCAAGAACTCTCGTTTGCGAGAAATGGCAAGCTGCATTAGGGTGGCGACTATCGGAGCCAATACAAGAGCAACAATGCCAATGACAAGAAAAATAACGTGTTGGCCCCCCCTATCGTCTCTGTTTCCTCTCATGCCTCCAAACCACATCATGCGGAAAAAGAAATCAGACAACAACGCAACCAATCCCACGAGCACCACGACAATGGTTGAAAGAAGGATATCTTTGTTTCCCACGTGCGAAAGCTCGTGCGCCAGCACTCCCTCCAGTTCTGCACGGTCAAGTTTTTCCCGCAATCCTCTGGTGACCGCAACCACGGCGTGCTTGGCGTCGCGACCTGTTGCGAAGGCATTCATGGCCGCGGTCTCCATGACATATATTTTGGGCACGGGAAGGCCAGCTGTAATGCTCAAGTTTTCTACGATTCTGTACAGCTCTGCGTCTTGAGATTTTTCTAAGGGTTTAGCCTTCATCATAGAAAGCGCCACCTTGTCTGAGAACCAATACGCCCCCACGTTCATGACCAAGCTGAGAACAACGGCTATGTAGAGAATGGAAGGATTGCCGAGCACAGAACTCGCCACCCAGGCAACCGCCATAATCAAGACAAAAAGCCCCGCTAAGTAAAGCCAGGTCTTTCTGATGTTAGATTCTGCGTGAGAATACAGGTTCATTAGAAGGCTACTGCAGGGGGCTCTTGATACGCCTTCTCGTCAATGTCAAAGAATTCCTCCTTCTTGAATCCCAGAGAAGAAGCAAGAAGGTTTACCGGAAAGCTTTCCAACGACGTATTCAGCGCCATGACGTTGGTGTTGTAGAACCTGCGGGAAGCCTGAATTTTGTCTTCCGTGTCCCGCAATTCCCGCTGAAGTTCCAGAAAGTTCGTGGAAGCCTTGAGATCGGGATAACTTTCGGCAACCGCAAATAGGGACTTTAAGGTTTCAGAAAGCATGTTTTCCGCCTGGGCTTTCTGGTGCATGCCGTGAGCTCCCATTGCCTGGGCACGAGCTGCAGTTACCTTCTCAAACACCCCCTGCTCGTGAGAGGCGTATCCTTTCACAGTCTGCATGAGGTTGGGAATGAGATCATACCTGCGCTTGAGCTGCACCTCAATGTCAGATGAAGCTTCCCTGGTTCGGTTGCGCAGGGTTATCAGGCGGTTATATGACAAAACGACCCACAGGAAAACGACTGCGAGAACGCCGACAACAACTAAAAGAGTGGTATTCATCCCGTTAGAAATTAATAGTAATGCTTGTATTATACCAAACAGCTCTCCCCTTGCAAGAGAAAGCTGCTTTAACAATCCTTGGCTTAGCTAAGTTATCCTAAGTTATCCAAGTTATCCACACTTTGACTTAGTCAAGGACATTGACTTTTAGTAGTCTTCGGGCATGCCCGACATCTTGGGAGCTCCATCTTTCTTCTCCGGGATATCCACTACCACAGCTTCCATGGTAAGAAGCATGGAGGCGGCTGATACCGCGTTCTCCAACGCGATGCGCACCACCTTTGCAGGATCCACCACGCCGGCCTTCAAGAGGTCTTCGTAGGTGTCGGCTGCTGCGTTGTATCCGAATGCCCCTTCTCCTTTGCCCACCTCCGAGGCAACCACAGAACCATCCTTGCCGGCGTTCTGAGCTATTTGGCGAATGGGTTCTTCCAGAGCGCGGATGATGATCTTTACCGCAAGCTGCTCTTCTGCATCTTCCAGCTGCAAGGACTGCAGAGATTTTGCCGCCCTGAGAAGCGTCACCCCTCCTCCGGCCACGATTCCTTCTTCAACCGCGGCCTTGGTGGCTGCCACCGCGTCCTCTGTCTTGTGCTGGCGGGCTTTTTGCTCAACCTCGGTTGCGGCTCCCACCTTCACCACGGCAACCCCTCCTGCCAGCTTTGCCAGGCGCTCCTGCAGCTTCTCCTTGTCAAACTCAGACGTAGTATTCTGCAGCAAACTACGGATCTGACTGACTCTTGCGTCAATCTCTTCTTTGCTTCCTTTGCCCTCAACAATGGTCGTATTGTCTTTGGTGGCAACCACACGCCGCGCGGATCCCAGCTGTTCTAACGTCACCTTATCAAGCTTCAACCCAAGGTCTTCTGATATCACCTGGGCTCCGGTGACCGTGGCGATGTCGCCGAGCAATTCCTTCTTTCGATCTCCGAATCCGGGAGCTTTCACGGCGAGCACGTTCAAGATGCCCCGAAGCTTATTCACCACAAGCGTTGCCAGAGCGTCTCCGTCAACGTCGTCTGCGATGACAACCATATCCTTCTTTCCCTGTTTTGCCACCGCTTCCAGCGCGGGAAGCATTTCTTGTATGGAAGAAATCTTCCTGTCCACCACGAGAATATAGGGGTCCTCTATCACGGCCTCCATGCGTTCTGAGTTCGTGATCATGTAAGGAGAGATATATCCCCGGTCAAACTGCAGCCCTTTCACGATCTCTTTCTGGATGCCGAAGGTCTGCGACTCTTCCACTGTGATGACCCCGTCCTTGCCGACTTCCTCCATGACCTGGGCGATGAGAGAACCGAGTTCCGCGTCTTCCGCGGAAATGGTGGCAACTTGAACCATCTCTTCTTGCGAGGAGATCTGCTTTGCTGCCGTCTTGATATGCTTGACGACCTCGTCCTTCGCCTTCTCCAGGCCGCGCCTCAGCGCGAGCGGATTGGCTCCCGCAGTCACATTCTTGAGTCCTTCTGCAATGAGCGCCTGCGCCAATACGGCGGCTGTTGTGGTCCCGTCGCCTGCCATATCGTTCGCCTTGGAGGCAACCTCTTTGACGATTTCAGCTCCCGCCTGCTCCAACTTGTCTTCCAGCTCAATCTTTTTTGCGATGGTCACGCCGTCGTTCGTGATGATAGGAGAACCATATCCCTCTTCCAGCATGACGTTGCGCCCTTTGGGACCCAGGGTGACGCGCACCGCGTTTGCCAACTTGTCCACTCCTGCCTTGAGCTTCTTGCGGGCATCCTCGCCGTATACGATTTGTTTTGCCATATTGTTATTGCTCAATGATTGCTAAAATATCCTCCTCCTTGCAGATGAGATAATCCTTCTCGTCAATCTTCACCTCGTTGGGACCGTATTTAGTAAACAACACAACATCCCCTGGCTTTACCTCCATGGGAAGCAGTTTGCCGTCATCGGTCTTCTTGCCGGGACCTACGGCAATGACCTTGCCCTGCTCGGGGCGCTCTTTCTCTGCCGTCTCTGGCAACAGAATGCCGGACTTCGTCTTTTCCTCTTGCTTGAGGGGCTCTAATAATATGTGATCGGCTAAAGGTTTTATCTGCATAGAAATTAGCAGTTAAGGGTTATGAGTGCTAAACGCTCTCTGATAGGTATATATACGAAACCAAGAGGGGCTGTCAAGCCTTGTGGAAAACTAGACCGAGTCTACGAAGAGGTTTTTGTTGCGGTGGCGCGAATATGAGAGTTGATTTTCTCAGCCACGTCCTGATGCTCTTTCAGGTAGGTGCGGGCGGCCTCTGCTCCCTGCCCGAGCTTTTCCTCTCCGTACAGTATCCAGGAACCGGACTTGGTGAGAATTCCGTATTTCAGCCCCGCCTGAATAAGGTCTGCGGCAAACGAGATGCCCTCGTTGTAGAAAATATCAAACTCGCAGACCTGGAAGGGGGCTGCCACCTTGTTTTTCACGATCTTTGCCCGCACGCGGGATCCCACGATCTGCTCTCCCTGCTTGATCTGCGCAATCCTCCTCAGGTCAATGCGGCAGGAGGAATAGAACTTGAGGGCAAGGCCGCCTGGCGTGGTCTCGGGATTGCCGAACATTATTCCTATCTTCATACGAATCTGGTTGAGAAAAATTACTGAAGTCTTTGTCTTGGAAACGATGCTAGACAGCTTGCGCAGGGCAGAAGACATGAGACGCGCTTGCAAGCCGATCTGAAACTCCCCCATTTCTCCCGCGACCTCCATCTTAGGAACGAGGGCGGCAACAGAGTCAAGAACGATCACGTCAACTTCCCCTGAGCGCACGAGCGTTTCTACGATCTGTAAGGCCTGTTCCCCTGAATCTGGCTGGGAAATGAGCAGGTCGTCCAAGTTTACCCCTATCTTGCGGGCGTAATCGGGATCCAGAGCGTGCTCAGCGTCAATGAATGCTCCTGTGCCTCCTTGTTTTTGAGCCTGGGCTATGATGTGCAATGCCAAGGTTGTTTTTCCGGAAGATTCTGGACCATAAATTTCAACCACCCTGCCGCGCGGAACTCCTCCAACGCCCAATGTCAGATCCAGAGAAACGGATCCCGTGGGAATGACTGCCACCTTCTCGGTGTGCGCCTCCGTAAGGCGCATAATGGCACCTTCTCCGAAGCGCTGGCGGATCTCATCCAATGCTTCTTTAAGATCTCCCAGTTCTTTTTTCGGTTCTTTCTTCTTTGCCATATCTCAATCTATTATACGCAATATCGAGACAAAACACTACCCAACCCCCTACATATACCAACCGCTATGCGAGTGTATTTTTCTAACAATTGTTATATTTTTACACTCTTATAGCT